>JASFIV010000116.1:0-13426 GCA_050122475.1 Desulfobacterales bacterium
GGTCACATTGCTCATAAACGATTCCAGAGCAGCACCGGCGGCGACTTTAGTAATTTTTGCATCCTTAGCCATTTTTTCAATTAATTCTGCTTTTGTCATTTTTTCTCCTCACTTTGAAATTTTAAATAGTTAGTATTTACTTGCTTGAAGTCTATAAAAAATTTTTTTGAACGTCAAGCTTACAAATTCACGAAAACCGGTATTTTTCAATGAACCTTTCAACCAGATACTGTAAATTGGTAATATGGCGTGATAGCGATAAAAAATATTCGAAACTTCAACAATGTCTGTGACAGTTCACCGAACCCGTCTGTTCAGATAATCTGCGAATCGATTGACCACATCAGGCAGGTTCTCGCGGCCGTACCCGACGCGAAGGTGGTTATCGCCAAACATGAACATCCGCGAAGGTAAAAGCATAATCCCTGTTTCTTGTACAAGCTCCTCGCAAAACTCAAACGTATTCTGAGATATGAGCGATCTGGGAAAACAAATCGAACCGCCTAAAGGTCGATTCCAGCTAAAACAATCCGCGTATTCACCCAAAAAATCATCGAGTATCTTCAAGTTTTTATCTACCCGTGTTTTCTGAAGACCAATAATCTTATCTTTGTTTCGCAGGGCCATGATCGCCAGAATTTCGCTTGGTGCGCTGTTGCAGATTGTTGTATAGTCCTTGAGCTGGCTTACCCGTTCAAGAACATCATGATTGCGCGATACAATCCAACCGATTCGGAGACCGGGAAGCCCAAAAGTTTTTGAGAGGCCACCCAGCGAGAAGGCCTGATCGTACAATTCGCAACCGGCCGGAAGCGTGGCGCCATAATCAACCTCAAGGAATCTGTACATCTCGTCCGACAGAAGATAGATATTTCTCTGCCGGACGATATTTATAAGCGCTTTATAATCTTCTGCGGGCGGCACGTAGCCTGTCGGGTTATGAGGGAAATTTACGACGACCAACCGGGTGTTATCCTGCAATTTCTCTTCAAGTTGTTCGACATCAAAACACCAGCCGTTGCTTTCGTCAGGCTCCCATTTCGATACCTCACAACCGATAGATTGCGCCACCTCATAAAGTGATTGGTAAGCCGGAAAGGTACAAACCACATGATCCCCCGGTTCAAGTATGGCGTGCATCAGTAAAAAGATGCCTTCCTCAGGAACCACCACGATAATATCCTCCATGTGGATCCCCTGGTAGATTTCAGCGATGGCCCCCCGGAGCAATGGATGTCCTAAAGTCTCTGTGTATTCTAGCTTTAATTGGTCCCATAGCCGTTTGGTCTCTGCATCAGCCATCTCCAGGACTTCAGCTAAAGAAAACGATTCGCAATCGGAGCTGGACAGCAAATACCGGGCTGTAAATTCATATTTGGCAAAGTATCGCTCAATCGCAAATGGCCTTATCTTCATTTTTCTTCTCCCTCCAGCGCTATTCTAAAATATAATGGCAATAGATTAAAAAAAGCTATTGGCAATTTTAGTCAGAATTAAACAATCCGGCATTTTTACAGATATCGAAACAATCTGGCAAGATTTTTCAGAAGATGGTTTCGGGAGGGTTCGAATCCCTCATTTCGCTTTGGAAATTTAGGCTTCAATTGCATTCGATATGGACTTAATTTTGTGTGCTTTTTTCGTTGATTTTTGCGATCAAACCCATTAATTACATGCGGCCTGTTCAATCTTGATGAAAAAAATCATTACTCGTTTGCTGAAAGATAAAGAGAATGCTTTCCACACTTCTCTCCTTCGGGGCTCTTTTTGCATCCGCCCTGTTTTTTTTGATGGGCGGTGGTGTGCTGTTCACCCAGCTGAGCCTGCGAATGACCCAGGTAGGATTTTCAACTCCGATAATCGGTTTGACGATGGCATGTTATTTCCTGGGATTGATGTGCGGCTACTTTCTATGCCATCACTTAATTGAACGGGTCGGACACATCCGATCCTTTGCCATATTTGCTGCGGCCACCACCATCATCATTATTCTGCATGGACTATTTATCTCAGCCATTTTTTGGGCGATTCTCAGATTCTTTAACGGGATTACCGTTTTCGGCCTGTTTATGGTCGTTGAAAGCTGGCTGAACGAATGCAGCCACAGTCATATCCGGGGGCGGGTTTTTTCCATTTACATGACTTTAACCTATCTGGGAATCGGTATCGGACAGCAATTGCTCAATCTGGGGGACGACGGCGGCCAGCAATTGTTTTGGATTGCGGCGATTCTGTTTTCCCTGAGCCTGATTCCGGTGTCCGCCACACGATCGGTCCATCCCGAATTACCGCAGCCGACCCGATACAGTTTCAAAGCGCTTTTTCAGACCGTACCCCTCGGGATGCTGGGGTGTTTTGCAGCCGGCCTGGTCAATAGCGCGTTTTTTTCGATGGCCCCGGTTTTTGGAACAAAAATCGGCCTGTCGGTCTTTCAATTGTCATGGTTTATGTCGACAACCGTCATCGGCGGTTTTGCCGTGCAATGGCTCATCGGCATTATCTCCGACCGCTTTGACCGGACCCTCGTATTGGGCATTATCGCGTGCTTTGTTGCATTGCTCAGTTTAAGTATGGTGATGAACACCGGGATTTCTTACGGCTGGCTTCTTTTTGAAATGGCTATCTTCGGTGGATTGATATTTGCAGTCTACCCCCTGGCCGTTGCCCGGGCAAATGATATCTTCGAAGGTAAGGAAGCAGTAGCGGTCAGCTCGGCTCTTTTACTGTGTTACAGCATTGGTGCTATCTTCGGCCCTGTACTGGCGTCTGCTACCATGACGCTGCTCAAGACCCCCTATGGACTATTTATCTACTGGTCAGTGGTGGCCGGGCTGTTTGCCCTTATGACCCTGTATTTAAGACGTAAGGAACGAATTGCCATTATTGAGCCGGCGGAGCAGGTCAATTTTGCACCCATGAGAAACACGTCATCCGTGGCCATGGTGCTGGACCCCCGAACGGATGCTGAAGTAGATAAAGGCAAGTGAGTCGAAAAGGGAACCGGCCTGTTTGCGGGGAACAAAGGCCGATATCCGCTGAAGCGGCCGGCCGTTTGTCAACAGACACGATCCGCCCAGACTGCTGGGCAGTAAAACAGCCGTGCCATCCCTCAATTATACGGAAACTGTGGCTCAAAAGATCTATTCATGCGTCATCTTCATCAATCGCTGCTCTGACGCTCAGGTTTAACAGCGTTTGATTCCTTCTTGAAATACAGCCAAATCAGGATGCCGATGAAGGCAAACACCCAGATGTTAAGAAGCGTGTCGATAAGGTTTTCTATGGTCATCAGACCTCCTCTGATTTAAGCGATTTTAACAGACAAACCACAATCAAGAGCACGATAAAAATAAAGGGCAACGCGGCCAGGCCGATGATACTCTTCACGGCGTCAATACTGTTCGACAGGATCATCACCAGTCCTAGGGCTCCCAAAATAAAACCCCAAATCAGCTTGGTCCCGGTCGGCGGGTTCAGGTCCCCGGCCGTGGCAAACATCGACAGCACGAAAGAGGCGCTGACCACACTCGTTACCACAAAAAGAAAAGCAGCCAGAACCGTGGCGACACTGGTCAAGTTGCTCAACGGCAGATACCTAAGCACAAAGAAAGTGGCGTCATTAATGTTGGTTTCCACCACCTCCAGAATCGATGCATCCAGCCGCAGAACACCAAAGAACCCGACGCTACCGAAAACACCGAACCAGAGGATTGAAAAAAAGGTCGGCACCAGCATGACGCCCAAAAGATACTCCCGGATGGTGCGCCCTTTTGATATGCGGGCAATGAAAACTCCGACGAAGGGGGCCCAAGCAAACCACCAGACCATAAAGGTCAGCGTCCAGGATTGAAACCAGGTGGTGACCTTTTCATCGAAGAAGGTATAGGTTTTAAAACCGTGCGGAATTACCCGCGCGAAGTAGTCGCCGATCGATCCGACAATTCCGCTCATCATGAAAAAGGTTGGGCCGGTCAGCAACACGAAGACCATCAGCCCGCCCGCGATGGCCATCGCTATATTGGAAAGCATTGCCATGCCTTTGCTCAACTCCACCGTCAAGGGCAGAATGTACGCCATACAGAGCACCGCAAAGATCACCACCGCCAGCCAGAGGCCGGAATTGGAAAGGCCGAAAAGCGACTCGACACCGCTTTGAATCTGAAATACCCCCATAGCGATGGAGCCGCCGATACCAATGGCGATTGCATAAATGGCCAACAGGTCGCTTAACCAGCCGACCCCCCTTGTCCAGAGGCGCTGGCCAAAAACCGCTTTCATCGGCGCACTCACCAGGTTGGGATAGCCTTTGCGGAAGCTAAAATAGGCCATGACCAGACCCGTGACGGCATAGATGGCCCAGGCGTGCAGCCCCCAGTGAAAGTTGGTCACAAAAAGGGCGTGTTCGGCGGCCCGAAAATTATCGGTATAGTTGCGAACGACTTTATAGTGCGAAAGGGGCTCAGCCGTGCCCCAGAAAAGCAGTCCCACCCCCATGCCGGCTGCAAAAAGCATGGTCAGCCAGCTCACCGTGGAAAACTCGGGCTCATCATCATCCTTTCCGAGTTTGATCTTGCCGTACGGAGAGAAGACCAGCCAAATACTCAAGATCAAAAGGAGGCTCACCGCGAGCATCACAAACCAACCGCGGCTGGTGAAAAGGATGCCCGTTAATGTTGCAGAGAACCCGGCCAGCCCCGCCGTATCCATAATACCCCATGTAGCAACAAGACCGGTCAGAGCGAGTGCAATCAGCAGCAATGGATTTTTGAACATGGTCACACCTTTCAATTGGAACAGATAAGAAAGCTTTTTATCACGTCCCCCACGTCTTATCATCAGATAGGATAGCATTTGAACACGGTTATTAATCTTAGGCGCTGAGACTATACATTTCCAATAGGTTTCGCAAGGTGTTTTGGAAAATGAAATTATGACTTGACAAAATAGGGGTGCATTTGTGTAATCGCCAGAAAAAATAAAGCCCCATTCAAAATCGCGTACATCCAAAAAGGAAAACGAATTGATGGGTGAACCCATGCCTTTTAGCGCAACCAAGACCGCAATCGACCGGCGCGGCCGTCCCTTTATCAAGATGCACGGCCTGCGCAACGATTTTGTTATCATCGACGGACGCCGCAATCCTTACCGGCCATCAGTTCAAGAGATCGTCCGGATTTGCGACCGGCACGAAGGCGTGGGCGGTGATGAACTGGTGGTTGTCGAACCTCCGCAAAATGATGATGCGTATGCGTTTATGCGCATTTTCAACCCGGACGGTCGAGAGGTGGAGGCCTGCGGAAATGCCACCCGCTGTATCGGATGGCTTTGCCTGCAGGAAAGCAAGCGTGAAGCAGTGGTCATTGACACCCTGGGGGGAATGCTCAGATGCCGCCTGGCCGGTGAAAAAAAAGTGGCCGTTGAGATGGGTCAGCTGCGAACCGGCTGGCAGGACATCCCTCTGGCCCATGAAATGGACACGCTTCATTTGAAAATCGGCGCCGGCCCCCTGCAGGATCCGGTCGGCATGAACATCGGCAATCCGCATGCAATATTTTTTGTAGACGATCTGGATACAATCGATCTGACAATCTATGGCCCCCAACTGCAAAAGCATCCGCTTTTCCCGCAGGAGGCCAACATCGGTGCCGCGCAGCTTTTGGATCCGAAAACGTTGAAACTTTCCGTCTGGGAGCGCCCGGGTGCGCTGACCACCGCTTGTGGAACGGGTGCCTGCGCTGCTGTAGGCGCTGCCCATCGCCTGGGTCTTACGCGTGCAAAAAAGATGACAGTGATCATGCCGGCCGGATCGGTGCAAATCGAACTCAAAGAAGATGATTCCGTGATCATGATCGGGCCGATCGACATCTGTTACACCGGTTATCTTCCAGTAATCGAATAGATCACATATTACAAAAGTCGTGTATGGAAAGGAACCTGATGAACCGAGCCCTCATCAACTTCGACAAGGCATCTTTGGATACCGTTCACGCCCATTCTCTAGAGGTGTTACACGATACCGGTATCCGCTTTCCTAGTGAAAAAGCATTGGCGCTTTTTAAAAAGCACGGATTTAAAGTGGAAGGGTCCATGGTGCATTTTGCAGAAAAGGATATCCGCAAAGCACTGGAGACGGTGCCGGCGGCATTTACCATTGAAGCCCGCAATTCCTCGCGCAACATCCGAATCGGCGAGAGCAACTACGTGATGGCACCCGGCTACGGCCCACCGTTTATCATTGAGGCGTCAGGCCAAAAACGTAATGCCACCCTGGCCGATGTAGAAACGTTTTGCAAACTGGTTCAGACCTCAAAATATATCGACTTTAACAGTGCCATTGTGGTGCAACCCAATGATGTCCCCAGCCAAACAGCCTATCTGGATTTGCTGCTGGCAACCCTGACTCTGACCGACAAACCCATCATGGGCAGCTCTGCCTCTGAGGTCGCCGCCCAGGACTCGCTGAAACTGGCGCAAATGATCTGGGGGCAGTTGGACCGGCCGATCATGATTTCCCTGATCGATTCACTGTCCCCCCTGCAGTATGCGCCTGAAAGCGTTGAAGCCCTGATGGTGTATGCCGCCGCCGGGCAGCCGCTGATCGTTCATTCGGCCTGCACCCTGGGATCTACCGGTCCCATTACGATTGCAGGCTCGCTGGTGATCTCCAATGCCACCACCCTGGCGGGCATCTGCCTGGCTCAGTTGATTCATCCCGGTACACCGCTGGTTTACGGTTTGGGCGGCAGCCCCATGGATATGCGCACCGGCGGGTACGTTAATGCCACCCCTGAAGATGCCAAGCATGTGGCGATCGTGACGGCCCTGGGGCAATATTACAACCTGCCGTGTCGCAGCCACGGGACGCTGACCGATTCGTTTTGCCTCGACTACCAGGCCGGTATGGAATCGGCGGTGATGCTGTCCACGGCGGCCCTGAGCGGTGTTAATTTGAGCCTGCACGCCTGCGGCACATTCGGCTCCATGCTGGCCATGAGTTTTGAAAAATTCATAGCGGACGAGGACCTTTGCGGGGCGGTTAAAAAATTGATCTCACCGGTCGAGTTTAGCCGTGAGGCTTTTGCCATGGATCTGATAAAGCGATTGGGAACATCCGGCAATTATCTGATGGAAGACCATACCGTCGAGCGCTGCCGGGAAGAATTCTTCATGCCGGATTTAAGTGACCGCAGCAACCATGAAAACTGGCTCACACTAAATCCGCGGGATATAACCGCACGGGCGGGCGACCTTCTGGCCAAGCGACTGGCTGAATATGAAAAACCACAGCTGGACCCGAAACTGGAGCAGCAGCTGAATCAATACGTTGAGGATCGAAAGCACGATGGAGGATAACCGTTTATAGGGGTGGGAAACTACTCATTCATTCTTAACTCGCAAAATACACGGTAAGCAGCGCCTTTCCAATACCCGATCAGCAACAGCATGTCATTATCTTCATGGCCTTTCTTTATGAAATAATTGACATGTTCATAGCTCTCCCTTTCAGGATTGAGCAGGATGCGCGCATGATCGTTTTTCCACCTTATTTCATGATCTGCAGCATAGAACCAGGGCATCCGTGTCCTGGCGGCTTTGACATCCAATTCCCTGTATGGATTCGTTTCAGCAAAAAATGAAAATTCACCGCCAAAGTGGCGTTTGCCATTTACATTGTCTATCAAAACGACACCATGATGGGGGTAAAAAGGATCTCGATTATCGGCCTCATGAAAACAGATTCCACTATAGACACCGGTAGCCGGTCTGGCCGCATGCCCGGCACCTTCACAAAATTTGTGCCAAATTTTAAGCGCAGGTGTCTGGCAATATTGGCCCTTCTGGCCACAGGCATTTGGATAACATTCTTCCTGGTCAAAGGTAGAAGCACCCAGACAGCAGATCATTAAAAAGAGACCCAAAAAGGGTATTAATTTTGATGTCATCATTGAACTGGCCTTATTCCCTTGATGCCATCACTTGGCCCTCATTTTCGCCAGTTTTTGCTCTACAAAATTTTTCTGGTTTTGCGCTCCCACGCAGGTCAAAAGGTGACTGGCCTCCAATTCCAGAGTTTGCTCGAAACTGGCGTGCAATCCCTGATCAATGGCAATTCGGGAAAGTTTAAGGGCTAGAGGAGATTTTTCTCCGATTTTCCTGGCCATTTCCAATGTTTCATCCAAAAGGCTTTCAGCTGGAACGACCTTATTTGCCAACCCGATTTGCAAGGCCTCATGAGCATTGATAAAGTCACCCGTAAAAACAAGCTCCTTAGCCTTGCCAAGCCCGACGATTTGCGCCAGCAGTTTGGTCCCGGCGGTTGTGATGGTCAGTCCGACTTCGGTCTCCGGAAATCCAAATTGGGCATCTTCCGCAGCTATTCGGATGTCACAGCTCAGAGCGAATTCACACCCGCCGCCCAGGGCATAGCCGCGGACGGCCGCTATTAACGGTTTTCCCAAATCCATAATCACGCGCTGCACCTCCTGCAGACCCGCTGTCTCAGCGACCCAGTCCTCGAAACTTTTGCCGGCGGCGGTTTCTTTGAGGTCCTCGCCTGCACAAAAAGCCCTTCCGGCACCGGTTAAAATGACCACGGAGACGTCCTCATCCTGTTTTGCCGTCTTCAGTTGGGCGATGAGTCCGTTTATTAGATCCCGGGTGATGGCATTCAACCGCTGCGGTCGGTTAAGGGTGATGATTGCAATGTTTTGTTCTTTTTCATAAAGAACGGTTTGATTCGTCATGCATCCTCCATATCTGGGGTTCGAAGGTTCAGGTCATTTGCTACTGGCGCCCTTAGCGGGCGGGGATAAACGGCTCGACTGAGCTCGCCGAAGTCCCCGCCCCTACTTCTGATCGCTGTCAGTCGTTGTCTGTCCTCTGACATCTGTCTTCTGTTATCTGTCATTTGAATTTTTAAACCCAGCTGCGTGTATCCTGCGCAACTCATGCTTTAAAATCTTGCCGGTTTTGGTCATCGGCATATCTGAAACAAACACGACTTCCCGGGGATAGGCATGGGCTTCCAGCCTATTTTTTACATGTTCCTTGATGCTCTCCTCAAGCGCCTTATTGGGCGTCACCCCCGCTTTGGGCAGGATAAAAGCTTTCACAATTTCCCCTCTGACCGCGTCGGGGACGCCGATAACGCCGACCAACGCAACGGCCCGATGTTTCATCAGACACGCTTCTACTTCACCCGGTCCGATTCTAAAGCCACCGCTCTCTATAATATCGTCCTGTCTGCCGCTAAACCAAAAATGACCGTTTTCATCTTTGCGGCCGTAATCGCCCGTGCACAACCAATCGCCGATGAACTTATCCTTTGTCGCCTGCGGATTTTGCCAGTATTCTAAAAACATCACGGGATCAGGACCTTTTACCGCGATCTCACCCAGTTCGCCGGGCTTTACAACCCGACCGTCTTCATCGATGATCTCAACAACGTGTCCGGGAACTGCCCTGCCGATCGCACCCGGTACCATGTTCATGACTTCCGAACAAAAACCCACCACCAGGTCACATTCTGTCTGCCCGTATTGCTCATTGATTTCAACCCCAAGATGCTCTTGCGTCCAATTACAGAGGGTTTCTCCCAACGTCTCTCCTCCGGCCGTTATGGATCGTAGCTGAAGATCGTAGCGCTCCCGCGGACGCTTGACGGCATGCATCATCATTCGCAGGGCAGTGGGAACGATCATGAGATTTTTAACCCGATGTTTGGCCATCATGTAAAACGCCTTTTCAGGATCGAATTTTCGCGGTCTATAAGCCAGCATGGGATAGCCGTGATGTAGTGTCGGAAACAATGCATCATACGAGCCACCGATATAGGCCCAGTCCAGCGGCGTCCACATTAGATCGTTCTTCCGGGGAAACAGGTTGTGGTAGAATTCAAACCCGGGAAGTATACCCAACAATAATCGGTGGCCGTGAAGGGTGCCTTTGGGTTGACCGGTGGTTCCCGAGGTGTAAATAATCAGGGCAGGGTCATCCGGTTTTGTTCTGGCCGGTGTGAATTGACGACTGCCTTTTTCGACACATTGCCAAAAATCTATAACACCTTCTTGTCTGCCGGCATCGACAACGATTATCAGTTTGAGGCCGGGGAGGCGTTCTTTAATCTCGAAAATTTTGGGCATGTTTTCACTATCGGTGATCAACGCTTTGGTTCCGCTATCCTGCAGTCGGAACTCAAGAGCATCCGGCCCAAATAGGGTGAGAAGTTGAACCGCGATGGCACCCAGTTTATAAATGGCGATGTGTGAAATTAGGGTTTCAGGACGTTGAGAAAGTAAAATACCGACTCTGTCGGCGGGTTTAATGGCATTGTCTTTTAAGGCATTGGCGAGCTGGTTTGATCTGTCTTTTAAATCCCGGAAGGTGTATTTTTGCTCCCTTTCGTAAGCGTCCACATATATTAGCGCCAAGCGCGTTTTATCGTCGGCCCACTTGTCGCAGACATCGACACCGATGTTAAAATATTGAGGGATTTCCCACTTGAAGTTGCGGCATAGTTCTTCATATGTTGCACCCCTAAGCATATCTATATCTCCCAACTCAATTTAAATTTAATCGGTTATCTGGGAAACTCCAGTTGGATAATTCTGATATGGTTCTCACCACGAAGAACACGAAGATCACAAAGGAAACACACATAATTTTACTTTTATGCTTTCGTGTCCTTCGTGCCCTTCGTGGTTATGGTTGCCTAACTTGAGATTTCTGCACAACCATATTATTTTAAAACGCCAAAACACAATTGACAGTGTGGACAACAGCAGCCATTTTCCCTATGATAGCTTTCTACACATTTTCATCCGAAAATCTGGTTTCGGTTCGGTTGCAGTCTACCACATGATCGCGTTTATTGAAACAAACCATAACGGAAAGAAAAGACGATGAATGACACTTACCCGTCAAAACTTCGAACAGCGGACGAAGCGGTCCGCATGATCCGCTCCGGCCAGAGAGTCTTTATTGGTTCTTCGTGCGGCGAACCGCAGCATCTGGTTAATGCGCTTTTGGATAATGCGATCTCATTTTCAGACGTGGAAATTGTACGCCTCTTGAGCCTGGAAGGCTCCCTGCTGGCACTGATGGCCGATGAGTATCGGGGCCACAACTTTCATGTGCGCTCCATTTACCAGGGCTCCGATCAAACCAAGAGCCTGCGCGCCAATAAACGCTTTATAACACCGATGAACCTGTGCGCGGTTCCCGATTTATTTACCAAACGGCTTTTTCCACTGCATTTTGCGTTAATCCAGGTATCTCCACCGGATGACTACGGCTGGATGAGCCTGGGTATTTCTGTAGATGTCACGCTGGCAGCTTCTCAATCCGCGGATTTCGTGATCGCCCAGGTGAATCCCAGAATGCCCAGAGTACCGGGACACAGTTTCATTCATGTCAATGATGTTGATGTCGTTGTTGAACAAGAAGAGGACCTGTTGATTGCCTATGAAATACCCGAATACGACGCTGCTGCTGATATTGCCGGCATAACCGCTAATCTGGTCGAAGACGGTTCCACTCTACAGCTTGGACTGGCAGAGCTTTCACCTTCGATAGCGCAGGCCCTGGCCGAGAAAAACGATCTGGGTGTCCATACTGAAATTGTGACCGACGGTCTGATGGAGTTGGTATCAAAAGGCGTGGTGACCAATCGCTTTAAAGGCTTGAACCAGGGAAAACTCTTGGCCAGTGGTGCGATCGGCAGTAAAAAATTGTATCAATCGTTGCACAATAATGTCGCCGTCGAGTTTAGACCTTCCGATTATGTCAATCACCCGGCTATTATTTCTCAGAACAATAAAATGGTGGCGATTAATTTTGCCCGTACGATGGATCTGAGCGGTCAGGTATATGCCGATGCCCTGCCCCAGAACCATTTTTCCGGTGTAACCGGAATGCTTGATTTCATTATGGGGGCGACCATCTCCCCCGGCGGCAAATCCATTATCGTCATTCCTGCCAGAAGCATAGACAATCAGACCAGCCGCATCATTTCGAAAGCAGATAAGGGGTCAATTGCGATTCCAAAAGGCTACGTATCCTATGTGGTCAGTGAATTTGGCATGGTCAATCTTTTCGGCAAGAATATCGAAGAAAGAGCCATGGCGATGATCAGCCTAGCCCATCCGGATTTTCGCGATGAACTCTTTCAGACAGCCCAGGAAGATGGGCTCATCGACCGCAATCGCACCTTGAACGAATCCTTGTTTGGGGTGTACCCGGCCAGAATGGAAGAAGCCCGAAAATACGATGGCATCAAGGTAACTTTTCGGCCGGCAAAACCGGTGGATGATCGTTTAATTCAAGAACATTTCTACGCCATGGATGAAAAGGATGTGCAGACCCGGTTTTTTGGTATGCGCCGAAGTTTTTACAGAGAAGATATGGAGGATATGTTCCAGGTAGATTATATCAAGAATTTATCGATTGTTGCGGTTACCGGCGAGATCGGGTTTGAAAAAATAATCGGTCTGGGGATGTACGCGCTTGAACACGGCACCGTTGCGGAAGTTGCCTTTTCGGTTTCAACAGAATGGCAGGGTAAAGGCATTGCCAGTGTGCTTTTAGAAAAACTGACCGAGGCGGCACGCGAAAACGGTATTACCAGCTTGCAGGCCTATGTACTGCCAACCAATAAGAGCATGATCAAACTGTTTAAAAAACTGCCTTATAAGGTGGAAACCACCATCGAAGAAGGTATGTTAATCCTGCAATGCAATTTTGAGAAAGAAATGTGATACGCCCGTACCTGCCTCTTAAGGGGCGTCGAATGTTGTGTCCCAGAAATAATTTCCAATATCGCCCAGATCAAAATGGAGCTCCTTCAGAAATTGTCTGAATCAAATTTGCATGGCGAGCATGTTTTTTTCTGAAAGGCGATATGCCGATTGTTGACCCATGCGTTAGACAGTGACCCGATATTTGGGATGATGGGCACCTAAGCATTTGCCTCAACCCGTGCAATGCGGGTAAATCCCAAATATCGGGGCACCGGCACTTTGAAATTCATAGCGCCTTTCAGAAAATTACATGGCGAGACAAAGCGCTCTCATTTTGTAGATTATTTCCGGGACGGCACCCCAAAGGTGGTTTTCCTTATCCCGGTATGACCACAAAATTACCGATGTGTTTTTTGGCCAGAAACGCTTCCTGTGCTTTTTTGATATCGTGAATTGAAAATTCTTCAGCCAAAAGGGGCCGGATTTCACTTTTTTCGATATAGCCAACAAGATTTTGAAAGATCCCCACCGGCATCACGGTGGCCCCGTGCATTTCAAGGTCTTTTAAGTACAGGGTGCGCAAATCCAATTCAACAATCGGTCCGGCAATAGCCCCTGAAGTCACATAACGCCCGCCCCGACGCAACAGATCAAGCCATACTGAAAAACCCGCGCCTCCGACAACATCG
>JASFIV010000117.1:0-13369 GCA_050122475.1 Desulfobacterales bacterium
CGAACCAATCAAAACGGCGCAAAACATGCAGCAGGTGGACCTGGGCATCGAGCTTCTTGGCCAGGGTGACCACATAGGGGGCCACCTTGGGTGAAATAGCAGTAAGGGCAACGGGGTAGAGCATATTTTTGAATTCCGCCATACGCACCTCCTTTATGTCTGAAGGGATTCCATTGGTTATATTTGAGCCCCACGACCCGAGACAATCGGTCGGTTCACCTGGGGTTTAAGCGGGGCTCTCAAAAGCGCATCGCGCTCAATTTTAAAACTTTTCGATAAGCATGCTCTGGATCTTTAATGCACTGGGAATGATCTCCAGAGCCCAGCTGATTTTGGGCAATGACTAATGGTGGGGCGAGTCGAATGATATGATCCTGTTTGAATTTCATCGAATATTTCGGTATTCAGAAATGTCAGCCGGGTAATACAGCTTTCGCTTTTAATTTAACGGCTCAATATTTTCGTTTACTTTAATGCCTCTCTGGTTCAACTGATCCAGGAATACATCACAGGGCACGTCTGTGGCCGGCGAAAGAACTCCCCTTCTGGCTATGTCACCTTTTAAGATCATCTCTGCGGCGATACAGGCAGGATAGGCAACGCCCATACTCATGGCCATTAGACCCGTAGCGAGATCCCTTTCAATCATAAGAGAGCAAGTCAATCTTTGTTGCTTACCTTCCTTAACGCCCTCGACCTTGTTAACCATGACACATAGATCTTTTTCGTTGTCCTTATACTGCAGTTGTGGCTCGAGTAGTTTGGCAACCATTTCAAGTGGTGACATTCTGCCGGGTAATCCTTTAATCGGCTCATCACTCAGAAAACCAAACTTTTTCAGGGGGGCCCAGAAAGCGCACCAGCCGGGCCATCGAAGTGCATACCGTCCCGTTTCACAAAGTGTATCTGCAATTTTCAGCAATTTGACATAACGTACCGCATCACCGTTGGGAATGGCCTCCAGAGTTCCAAGCTCTGGAAATTCGATACGGTGAATAAATGCATTCTCATGTTGATCTTTCGCCGGGATATATATGATTTCAGAATCAGCGATAAGCGTTGCATCTCTCTTCTGGCTTTGCAGTAGGGCACTCAAATTCCAACTGATTTTATATTTGAGCAGATTATCGCATGCCGCCTTTTCAGGAATCCCGCCACAATAGGAATTGAACTTATCTACCTCATCGAAATATCTTAGGCTATATTTGTAAAGTACCAAGTCAATTCCAGGATCAAGTCCGCATTCCGGGATGATGGCGATTCCCCTTTTTTTGGCTTCATGGTCGAGGTCAAGAATATCATATGCGTAGTTGGTGTTGACAAGATGAACACCACTTTTTATGGCAGCCTCTGCAACGGTCCGAGTACATTGGGGTGGCAAAAAATCAAGGACAACATCAAATTTTTCGTCCATTTTAGATGCCAATGCGTTTGAGTCATTCGCATCTATTCGAAAGATCTGAATTTTGGCCCTGTTGATAAAGTCAAAGGAATCAACGAGCTCCGGCTGAATATCTGCACAGGTTACATGGTCAACCCTTGCATTTCTGGAAAGATCGTATAGCGCCGCCCTTCCTTGAATACCGCAACCGCCTAAAACCAGCACTTTCATAATTTATGAGAACCAAATTTATCAAGTTACTTCTGCATACTTTTTTACGCCAACAGTTCCTCCAATTCTTTCGCGGTGTGCTTTGAAAGTCCTAAGGTTTCCATTGAGCGTTTGGCTTCAGCCAAATAATCTCGATTCATCAACACAGAAACCAGTGCGATCACAGCTGACATGATTGGTGTCGCTACCCCGACCTGCTCCCCGAGCTTCTGGAGGAACACCAGACCATACCCGACATCTTCGTTGAAATATCGGTAATCCAGACTACTCTGGGCTTTGACACCCTCGAATCCAGGTGAGGTGACAAATCCATTGTCATAGGTGGCTTCTGTCATATAGCCCTGCATTACGCCTAATTCCGGGTCAGGAATAACATCCACGCCCAATTTTTTCCCAATGGCGATTCGTTCTTTATCAACCGCCTCGATCAGCCTGCCGACCGCAGGCGTGACGCCCTCGTGATAAAAATCGAAATCACCCTTGGTGCGTTCGATTAAGGCGACATTCATGAGCGTAATCGTGGGATGGATCACCGGGTTGCCGTTCTGCAAACTGGTCTGGAGTATATTCTTGGCTGCGCGCATCGTCGGATAGACATCGCGCACCTGCTCCAACACATTATGGGTATTATTCGCCGGCACTGCTGCCAGAAACAGCCCACCTTTGAGCTTGTTAAAAATCCTGATTTTGCCGGGTTCGATCAGTCGAACGGCATACGGCAGCGTCGACGTCTCTGCCACAACAATGTCCGCGTCCCGCAGATCCAGTCCTGCGCCGTTTTTAAATTCAATACTGCCACCGCAGGAACTGGGGCACACGATCACGATCTGTCCTTGCCTGAGGTAAGGCTTACAGGCTTCGGCAAAGGGTCTGGTGCTGTATGCCGGACCGACGGCATATATGATATCAGCCCCATCCAACGCTTTTTCGATATCGTGTCCGGCAGAAGCCACCGGTTGAAATCCTTCAAGCTCGCCCTCGCAGTGGATGCCGCCATTGTTTTGGACAACCTTGATACTCTCCGGGAATTGTTCGAAATCAAATAGACGAACCTGATGGCCGCTGGCCGAACAATCGAATGCAACGGCACAGCCCCCGTTTCCCGAGCCCAATACAGCGATGTTCATATTGGTATCCTTCAGCTATTTTCGTTTCGAGTCGCGTTATTTTTTGCCTTTGGATTTTTTCCCCTTGGCCTTTTTGGTGCCTTTACCCTTGCCTTTGGCTTTCTTTTGGGCCTTTTTTTTGGTTTTTTCTTTTATCAGTTTCTTCTTTTTCTTTTCTTTGGCCATGGTCGCCTCCTTTCGGGTTCCACTGTGCTTGGCAATGGCTTAGCGTGACATTTTGGATAAGAATTCTGATTGATGATGACTATCCGTATTGTTACGCTCGCGTGAGCCCGCAAGATCGTCATCTCGATTCTCAGGCACCAACCATCAATCCATCTGGGATTATGTTAACACCCGATCAGTGGGTAAGAATCGATTGCAGGAAATATTTACCCCGATCGGTTTGGGGGTTGGTGAAAAAATCATTTGGGGGGGCGATCTCGATGATCTGCCCTTCATCCATGAAGACAACCCGGCTGGCCACCTCCCGCGCGAACCCCATCTCATGTGTAACCGCCATCATGGTCATACCCTCTTTAGCCAGATCGCGCATGACGTCGAGAACTTCATGAATCATTTCGGGGTCAAGGGCTGATGTGGGCTCGTCAAAGAGCATGATTTTGGGTTGCATGCACAAACCGCGAGCGATCGCCACGCGCTGCTGTTGACCGCCCGAGAGCTGGGCCGGATAGTGGTCGATGCGGTCTGCCAAACCCACCCGGGTGAGCATCTCGCGACCGAGTTTTTCGGCCTCCGCTTTACTGATCCCTCTGACTTTGATGGGCGCGATGGTTGTATTCCCCAGCGCTGTCATGTGTGGGTAGAGGTTGAAGGCTTGAAAGACAAACCCGATCTCCGCCCGAATCTTGGTCATATTGGTCTTTTTGTCATGCACCGCCATGCCATCGACAACAAGCTCTCCTTCCTGGATGGGCTCCAGGCGGTTGATACAACGAATCAGGGTACTCTTGCCAGATCCACTCGGACCGCAGACCACGATGACTTCCCCCTTTTCAACCTCCAGATTGATGTTGTTCAGAACATGAAGTTCTCCAAACCATTTGTTTACATTCTTATAAGAAATCATGAACCTTTTCCCCTTTTGGTTTATGCCCTTTTCTACAACGACAGTGCCTGCCACGTTAGAGCCTGGTAGATACGACCGTCATCCGTCTTTCCAGGAAACCCGACAGATTGATCAACGGATAACAGATGGCAAAATATAATAGCCCCACAAGGCCGAAAACCATTAGGCCTTCCGGGATGCGTTGCACTGTTAGCCAGCCGACTCTGGTGATATCGACCACGCCAATGGCGGAGACGACAGATGAATCTTTGACCAAAAGAACATACTGTCCCACCAAGGGCGGCAAGATGGTGCGTATGGCCTGGGGCAAAACAATAAATCGAAGCTGCTGGTAATGAGAGAGCCCGGATGCGGTGGCTGCTTCTCGCTGGCCTTTGGGCACGGCAATGATGCCGGCGGCGACGATTTCAGTGATGAAACTGGCCGTTAAATTGGTCAGCGCAATGACTGCTGCCGGGAAGGCTTCCAGTTCGATGCCGATGCCGGGCAGAATAAAAAAGATGACAAAAATCTGCACCAGAAAGGGTGTACCACGGATCAGATCCACCCACGCGCCGACGATTATGCGGGCAGGCTTGTTACGGCCGGCCCTCAGGATGCCCCCGACGAAGCCGATGATAGTCCCGAGGACCAGGCTCAAACCGGAGACGGCGACGGTCATCCAGAGCCCCTTGAGGAAGAATGGTAGACTGCGCATCAGTTCGTTAAAATAGAAACCCCACATAGTTTATCCCTCGTGTCTCAATGCGCTTCCCGGAAGATCAGTCGTTTTTCAGACCAACCTGAGAAAGCCTTGAGCAGGTAATAAATAATCAAATAAAAAGCCGCTGTGGTCAGGAACCCTTCGGCAGGCGCAAATCGTTCCGATGTCAGCAATTGGCCGGCTCGCGTCAGCTCCATAATGGAAATCAAGGAGAGCAGCGACGAGTCTTTTACCAGTATGATGGCCTGGCCTAGCATGGGCCGGATCGTGTTGCCAAGCGCCTGCGGTAGGATGATATAGCGCATGCGCTGAACATAGCTCAGGCCGGAGGCAATTCCAGCCTCGATCTGTCCGAACGAAATGGCCTGAATCCCCGCTCTGATGATCTCGGCATAATAGGCCCCACTGTTCAAGACCAATGCAATAACACCGGTGAGCCATTCCGGAAGCATGATGCCCATCGACGGCAGACCGAAATAGAAAAAATAGAGCTGCGCCAGCAATGGTGTGGAACGGATGCTTTCAATATAAACCCCGGCAATGCTGCGCAAAATCCGTGATTGACTCAGTCGCATGGCACAGGCGATGATCCCCACCAGGACCGCGCCAATCAGTGACAAACCCGACAGCCAAAGGGTGGCCAGGAAGCACTGCCCAAAGAGCGGCATATATTCCAAAATGATTCTATAATTGAAGGCTTCAAGCATATCTTATACCTTTGTCAGCGGTTCGATTCAGGGAGGTGTGAGCCGGAGCAGCCGGCTCACACCGGACAAAATTTAATCCGCCCGCGAAGTAAAAGGTTGATTAATGGTCCTTCTTCCAATCCAGAGAATTGACCCAGTAATTCAAATTTTGTTCCAGGCGACCGTCCAGAGAGATATGCAGGAAGAAAAGGTTGAGCCAACTGTGTAGATCCGGGGAATCATAGCGCACGGCAAAGGCCAAAGGCGATCTCGACAGCTGCCCTTCCAGGATTCGGATGCTATTGGGTGGAAAGCTGGCTATCTGGCTGCGTGCAGCCGAGCCGTCGTTCACGCCGGCCTCGACGTGCCCTGCCATGACGGCATTGATCAAAAGCGGGCCACCGCCCTTGTAGGTCTTCAGTTTAGCTTCCGGATAGGCTTTTTTAGCATCGTTTTCACCGGTTGACCCCAAAAGAACGGCCATCTTGGTCCCGGCCTTAATGTCTTCCAGCGTTTTGATCGGGCTGTCCTGCTTCACGAACACCACACTGCCGGTGTACATATAAGGGTTGGTAAAATTGATTTTCATGGCGCGTTTGAGGGTCGGGGTCATATCAGCCGCCAGCATGTCGGCCTTTTTGGAGAGTAGAGCAGGAATCAGACCGTCCCAGTCGTAGTTGAGGTACTTGACTTTTACACCCATCTCCTTGGCAATCATTTCAGTAAGTTCTACAGAGCTGCCGGTCCGCTTGCCATTTCTATCCACAAAACTGAACGGTGCACCCTGGGTTTGACAGGCGATGCGGATTTCTCCTCTTTTTAAAATTTCGTCAAGGGTTCCTGCAGAGGCGATTCCCAACAGGCCGAAAATAAAAGCCAATGAAACCAGAATCGTAAATACTTTAATCTTTTTCATTTTTTCCCTCCCTTTTTTCAATGTTGCTATTGGCGTTAAACCGCTATGCGTTCATCTTCCTTTAAAACCGAATTGCTCCCTTGCTGATTGCATTCATGCGTTTATTCATGGCGTCATGCAAAGCCTGAAACCGATATGCCGGAACCTGTAGCGCGCTGGACTCCCGAAACGACTTGCACAGCGGGTGTCACGCGCAGGGCTGTACCAGGTGCCGCCTCTCATAGCCCGGTAGGAGCCCTTCTTGGGCCCGCTCGGATCGATCACTTCATCGTCCGGGTAGGCCCCAAACAAGTCCTGGCACCACTCCTGGACATTACCGAGCATGTCATAGAGCCCCCAGGCATTGGGCTTTTTTCGAGCTGCCGGATGGATCATATTATTCGAATTGCCGCAATACCAGCCCATCGGATCCAGGTTGGGTTCCCGGCCACAATTGAGTTCCGTAATCCCGCCGTTAGGAAAAGCGGTCGTGCTTCCCGCTCGGCAGGCATATTCCCATTCAGCCTCGGTTGGAAGTCGATACTTGTTGGTGCCCTCTTTCTGGTTGAGCTTTTGAATAAATTGTTGCGCATCTTCCCAGGAAACCTGTTCCACTGGGCATCGGTCCCCACATCTTTTATGACTGGCAGGATTTTTTCCCATTACCGCTTTCCATTCTGCCTGGGTCACTTCGGTGGTCTGCATATAGAAAGGATTTGTCAAATTGACCGGGTGTATCGTTTCTCCGCTATATCTTCCGGGTTCATCTTCCGGGCTTCCCATCATAAATTTGCCGGGTTTAATCAGAACAAACTCCATTCCCAGGCTATTGGTGATCTTTTCCTTGGGTTGTTCGGCATAAGCATTAAAAGCAAGGCATGCGATAACCATAATGAATTGAATTGGGATAATTAATTTTCTCATTGCCATATCCCCTTTGAGCATTTGATTATTAATGGCCAATTCACCTTTCAGCCAATTTGAAACTGAAAAGTGATCTCACCCTTTCACGATTAGATCTCCTCCACACCTTTAGGAAGGCATAGCCAGTTATGTCTGGATTTCATCATAATAAAGGTTTCACTTCGAACCACATTCCCGATTTTAAGAATTGTCTTAGTGGTAAATCGATACAATTCGTCTTTTCCCTCTACACAAACAACCTCTGCGATAATATCGTAGCGCCCTGTGCTGACGCCTGCCCAAACCACATTGGGCAGGCCGGCGATTTTTTCCAATATTTGATCCATTTTTCCATGCGACTGGATACTCATCGCAACAAGAGCCGTTATCATTTGAGGATGTTTGTTTGGATCAATCAGCCCGGAAACCTTAAATATCCCGCTTTTCTCGAGATCTTTAATCCTGTTGCGTATGGTCGGAGCGGTTACCTTAAGGCTTTTTGACATTTCACCGATCGGCATTCGCCCATTCTCTGTTAGTAGGCGAATGATCTCATTGTCCAATGTATCAAGATTCGCTTTATCCACAAAACCCCTCTATTTTTTATTTGAAATATTTTTTAAGCCAATTATATTTATTAAATAAAAATGTCAAGAAAAAATTTATTAATATGAAAAAAATTCCTTGATTTTTTTTCTTTATTAAATTAGAAGGCACTGAAGCGTGTATAAATCAACCTGAGTGGTAACATCTATGGGCATTGAGTCCTGAAAATCCAGGTTTTTTAAAATATTCAAAGGGGGCGGTAAGCAACACCGGCAGAATAGCGGACCGTCAGAAGTTAAAAGCTTCAAGGTCCAGCAGGAAAAAGAAGCCGCCTTCGACACCAGAGATCGCGGGATCCAATCGATACCGCTGAATCGTATTGTCGGCAGTGTCGGTCGATATCAAGACTTTGACAATAGCTTCAGGTTTAAGCAAAATATTCCTTCCGAGCGGCTACAATGGATCAGGAAGGCCATGCGGGAAGGTCGGCCTTTGAAGCCCGTGGAGCTTTTCCAAATCAAGGATGAATACTATGTTTCGGATGGCAACCACCGGATTTCAGCAGCCAAGGAGCTGGGTCACAACGAAATTTTGGCACGGATTGTCGAGTTTATCCCTTCCGAAGATACGTTAGATGGCTTTCTTTATCGTGAACGTGCAGAATTTGCGGATCGCACGCAAATGCCGGCTGAAATTACTTTGACGGAGGTTAGTCAATATGAATGTTTGCTCGAGCAGATATCTGATCATCAGGAATATCTAAAGCGCGAGCAAGGGCATCCGGTCGAATTCCAGGAAGCGGCATTGGACTGGTACCGGACAATTTATCGTCCGCTCGTTAAGATTATCAAACGCGGACGATTGATTGATTCATTTCCCGAGCGCACCGTTGCCGATCTGTATACCTACATTACATTGCATCACTGGAAACAGAGCAGACGACGCCAGTACGGTGTTGGCATAAATAAGCTCATCGAGCAAAACATGGAGGCGTTTCGAAAAAAAATGACTGAATTAAAGAGTCCCGAATATCCGGAAATGAAACAGCGTATCACCTTTTTCATACTCATGAACCTTCAGACCAATAAAGAGAAGAAACTCATCGAAAAAATCTATGCCTTTGAAGAAGTCAAAGAGATTTATTGGGTGCACGGAAATGTGGATTTATTAGTGAAAGTGGAGCTGACACGCGACCTGATCAGTTCGGATGCTGAAGTCATTTCCCAGTTTGTGCACGAAAAGGTCCGCCAGCTACCGGGAATCATCAGCACCAATACGCTAATTCCCGGCTTTGCCAAGATAAAGACGCCGCCCACCGATCGAAATAATTCAGGTGATTCCCAATGAAGGGACATATTTCATTTGCAGCCTTATTTTTATGCACATAACCGCACTGCTGATAGAACTTTTCCGGTTCAACCCCAAAATGGCAGCGATCCTCAACAAGGAAAACGAAAATAGCTTGGGATTAGATGGTTTGAGCATGTATGCGCTTAAAGCGTATCTTGAATCGGGTCAAATGCCGACGATTTAAATATGCCCTGAAATTATGAAAGCAGCGGTTCGATTTCGCGGGCCTTTGGGAATAGCCCAAAAATACCGCCGGTGTGGATAAAGATGATGCGTTCTCCGAAACAATTGGGATCTTGCTTGAGCTCCTGAATCATTCCGAAAAAGGCTTTGCCCGTGTACACCGGGTCAAGGAAGATTCCTTCGATTCGCGCTAAATCACAAATTATGGAAAGCTCTTCAGGCCGAGACAATGCATATCCCTGGCCGACATAGCCGTCAATAATGGTGATGTCGTCATCGCGTGAAAAATCAATTTCAAGCTGATAATCGGAAATAGCGTTCTCACAGATCTTACCCATCACGCGCACGAAATAATCCTGGTCATCACAAACATTGACACTGACAACCCGCGCATTCAAATCAAAGATCTTGGCACCTAATATCAAACCGGCACTTGTGCAGCCGGAGCCGGTGGCATTAATAATCGTAGTTTCTTTATGCGCGCCTCCCGGCAGGTTGGCGATGTCATTGACGAGTTCTTCTATACACCGTATATACCCCCAGGCGCCGAGCGCATTGGATGCGCCTTCCGGGATCGTATAGGGTTTGCGGCCTGCTGCTCTCAGGGCTTTTGCTTCGCGCTCAAATATTTCATCACGCGTTTTGTATTCTTCGGGCGTGATCCAGACGATGTCAGCACCTGCCATCTGATCGAGCAAAATATTTCCTTCGGGAAAAGGTGGGTTCGAAGGGTCCTCTGTCCGTAGGAGCAACCGGCAGTTCATTCCCAGCATGGCGGCTGCGATCGCCGTTGCGCGACAATGGTTGGACTGCGCCCCGCCACAGGTCAGAACGGTGTCCGCCTTTTGGGCGACGGCATCTGCGAGCACAAATTCGAGTTTGCGTATCTTGTTGCCCGAAAGCGCGCTGCCGGTGAGGTCGTCTCTTTTGATAAATATTTCGACGCCAGCTTTGCGCTCAGGCGCGCTAGCGGGTGCAGCGGCGTGGGCAAACGCGCTAAATTAATTTGGGGCGGGTAGGTTGCGCTGCATTCTTGCATGGTTTTAAGTTTTTAAAAGTTTTTCAAATTTATTAAAAATCGTTATAATAACGCCGGATTCATATAATTATATCGGCCCAGAGTAAACCCTAACGTTTCATGAGCATAAGGACAAGTGAATTCATGTCAAAATAATCTTAGGAGGTGGATCTGTGATTATCGGCGTTCCCAGAGAAATAAAGAAAAACGAGCATAGAGTTTCGATGACACCGCCGGCTGTCGATGCGCTGGTTTCCAAGGGACATCAAATCATCATCGAAACCCTGGCCGGTACGGGCAGTGGCATATCCGACGAGGATTACACCTCGGCGGGGGCAAATCTGGCGCCCGATGCCAAAACGGTTTACCAGAAGGGGGAAATGATTCTAAAGGTCAAAGAGCTTTTCCCGCAGGAATTTGATTTGTTAAGAGAAGGGCAGATCATTTTTACCTACATTCATTCAGCCAACAATCCTGAAGAAACCCAGGCCTTATTGGATAAAAAGGTCATTGCCATTGCCTACGAGGATATTGAAACCGATGGCGGCAGATGCCCCCTGCTGACGCCCATGAGCGAAATTGCCGGTGAGGTCGGGCTCATTATGGGCGTATACCATATGTTTACCACCAGCGGCGGTAGTGGCATTTTGATCGGAGGCGCCGTGGGTTCCAAGCCGGCTAAAGTAGCGATTCTTGGAGCCGGCAATGTCGGGCTCGGAGCGGCACGCTATGCAATTGGCCTAGGGGCGGATGTCAGCCTTCTGGATATTGATTTAGAGAGATTAAGAGACGTCCGCCAAACGATGTTGCCGCAGATAAAAACGGTCTTTTTAAATCAATATATTGTCCGACAAATGCTGCCCGGGGTCGATCTCCTAATTAATGCCGTCAAATGGCCGCCTCAGTCGGATGAACATATTGTGACCCGCGAGATGCTCAAACTGATGAAAACAGATTCGCTGATTGTGGATATATCCTGCGATCCCGCCGGTGCCATTGAAACCTGTGTGCCGACTTCGCATGACCAACCGACTTACGTCGTCGATGGTATCCGGCATTATTGCGTGGACAATTTACCATCTGCCGTTGCCAAGACAGCGTCCGATGCGTTATCGAACACGAGTTTGCCGTATGTATTAAAGATAGCCGACAAAGGCTGGCTTGCGGCGATTAAAGAAGATGTCTCGCTGCGCAGGGGGTTGGGGTTTGCTTTCGGTCATTTAACATTCAAGCCGACGGCCGTCGCCCAGAACAGAACCTATACACCTGCAGAAGAAATAATCGAAATGCTGGAATAAGAGAGGGTTAACGGCAAACTGGTGTGCCGTCCCATAAATAATTGTCAATATTGGCCGGACCTCACTCAGAAAATGACATGGCCGCCTCTTATTTGGTAACTTATTTCTGGGATACGATACTAGTTTAAGACGAAACGAAAAATGCCGGGTTAGTTCTCAGGCCCGCGGACCGGCCAGATGTGGCCTGCATGGTATTTGATATCATCGTAACAGGTCGTGCCGGATTCGAAGTACACAATCCATGCCATGCCGGGATTATTATCAAGCGTGGTCGCCGACCAATAATAACCGGATGGGAAATCTGAAAACATATGACCGTCGGGTAGAGCAGGATTTCTTTTACTGAAATCGATTAACGTGCACATTTCACTCATGGAGGGTAGCCGCCAGTCGCCGGCTGAGGAACCATCTGAAAGCATAAGCGCAGGATCCGGACCACAGTCTCCATCCTTCAGGCTTTTTGCCGCTCGCTGAGCACCTTTCCAATCCATCATCCCGAAGCATCTCGTATTTTTCAACCAGGTGAGTCCGGTTAGGTTATCGGTCACCGTCCCGTTTTTATTGTCCACAAAACGCTGCTCCGGGATGCATTTGTCGACGAGGAGTTCTGCGTACGGCCGTTTATAGATGCATGGAATCTTGGTGCCTCTCCAGTCATAGCACGTCGATTTTAAAGGATTGATAATATGCGTTAAATCATCAGCAGGCGCAGGTGACACCACACGCGCCTCGTCTTCATTGGAGGATTCTAAAAGTGAACTTTCTGTGATGGCATTTGGCGGCGAATGACATGAGGAATACAAAACGAAGAGTGAAAAAATCAAAGCGCGTCTGATCCATTTTGTTAAGGAAGCGGTGTTTTTCTTCTTTGACGATCGCAATGAAAGGTCCATCCCGATCACCTCTGAATATTGGATTTTAGCGAGTATAAGTGGTTTTTAAGCCCAGATTAGGCCCAAAGGCAAGGCTTTTCGCGGATTGGAAGTGGAGCGTACACCTTAGTACGTGAGCATTGCAATCCGCGAAATAACGCAGTATTTGGGTCTTAGATGAGGCTTAAAAATCACTTATTAGACATGGCCGTAATAGTCCCGATGCGCCACCACCGAATAGGCATAGTCTAGCAGAGTGCCCCAGCTGAAAACCGGCAGATCCACCTCGCGCTGGATGGCCCGCGCAAACGGCTGCATGCCGGTGCATTCCAGCATGAGCGCGCCGATATCCGGATACGCCTTGCACACCTCTGTGCCCACCCGGATCATATCTTTTTCCGCTTTGTCGTAATTGGCTTCCGGTCGCTCGGGTCGCTGCTCAGGATCCCACAGATTGGTAAACTCCGGGCAGCCATATTCGTCCAGCGCACCGGCAACAATAAAATTGCTGCCCAGATCGATACCCACATTTTCCAAATGGGTGTCTGTCAAAAATCGTTTTTGAGCGCAAACGATCCCCACTGTTTTTTGGGGACCAATCACCTGCTGAATAAACGGCACCTGCAGCAAGCTCGACATAAATACCGGTATGTCCACATATCCGGCGACATCTTTTTGAAAATAGGCGAAATAGCCGCATTCGGCTGCAATGGCCCGGCAGCCCATCTTCTCGAGCCGCTTGGCCGATTGTTTAATCGGCTCCCGGCAGGGACTTTTGTCTTCCTCCCAGACCAGCGTATAATTATCCACCCCTTCGGCAATGTCGTATTGAATTGGATACGGAAAAGCGCTGGCATTGCGCACATCCCCCGGAAAGCCGGGATAGGCATCATCGAGCACGATAATCCCCAACCCCATGCCATAGCAGGCATGTTGTTTGCGGGTTTTAATGGTGTTAATGCCAAAATCGCGATTAACCTGATACATTTGATCCCCTCCTCCCATTATTATCAAAAAAAAAATCTATTAAATCTCCTAAAATCAAAATATCAAATTCCAAGCTTCAAATTTCGACTCGGCTGAGCCCTTCGGCCGTGAGCTCAGGGC
>JASFIV010000118.1:0-13347 GCA_050122475.1 Desulfobacterales bacterium
TGCGTATTGCCGCACCACGATACCTTCGGTCAAAATTGGGCGCCAGAGCTGAGCCGGCAGCTTCCGGATGCGATCTTAATCGGAATCGATGAACAAAGCGGCATGCTCAATGATGGCCCGCAGGACCGCTGGCAGGTATATGGCGCCGGAGGCGTAACCCTTTATCAAAACGATCGCCGGAAGCAATTTGTGACCGGCATAACATTTGACTTAAGATTTTAATCACCTCCGAGCACCGAGTGCATATCGCTTTGGCTGGTATCTCTGAATGCACGCAGCCGATCCTGCAATCGAATCGGGTATGGTTTTCACCGCTAATCTCGATCTTTCGCCAGCGATGATGACTGTTGATATCGTTCACACATCTGTTAAATTGCTTAGCTTGTCGTATTCGCAATAAATCTGTACTCGTCGGAAATATTACTGGCAGGTACCATTTGGCCAAACGCTGCAATGTTTGTCTTAGGTTTATGAACTTGACACTGAAAATGGGAGTGCTTACGATTTTGTCCTGTGAATACCAAATTTTGAATCAATAGGAGCGACATGTGCAGTCGGTAAGATTTAGCATAAAGATGCAGGCTCAACCTTCGAGTCGATCTAAAAAATGCGGGGCGGATCTCAGGGCATTTTTCGCATTAATTATGTTCGGTGCACTTCTATTTTCTTTTAGTTGTACGGGGGCAAATTATGGCAGCCTAAAGCACAGCCGAGATGTCACTCAGGCCTTTGAAACCTACCATGTCTATCCTGAGCACCGGTATTATCATTTGCATTTAGAAAACAATCCTTACGCTGTTATCGCTTTGCAAAACAGCTACACGATTTCAGACAAACAATGGCGGGAATTTGATCCACAGACAGATAAATTGGAAAAGGTTGTGGACTTAGTCAAAAAATTTCCGATGAGATATTCGAATGCCTATGGATCATACCTTAAAGACTCCTACGGAAACCAGATTGGATACTGGTATTCCAGTTTGCAAATAAGAAGCCTAAAAGTTGATGATGAATCTAAAAAAGTATCCATCTATACGGATACGCCCTGGTTAAGAGATGACGACAGGGGACATGGAATGGGTATCGGTATTGGCTCTGGAGGCAGCGGTATTGGTATACAATTCGGCAGATAATCATTGGTAAATTCTTGCTTACTGTTAAGCTCATCCCATGTCGCGCATACGAACCAGCAGATCCATTGCAGTTTAAGTTCTCCTACCCCTTGGGCTCTTTATGCAAAATCGCCAGACCCCACCGCCAGGCAGGTGATCGCTATTTTACCTTCGTCAAAACACACTGCCACATCTTTGCCCGCATCCCGCGGACGTTGGTGAATGGTCCCTTTATAGGTGAGCGCGTCCCCCTGTCGATGGTAGGTATATTGATGAGGATGGGTGTCCAGGCCGCAAAATTCATAGGTCAGCTCCGTATCTGTGCTATGCGGGTGGGGCAGGTTGACATTCCAATAATGCCCGGGGGCCAGGTCCCGGCTCAACAGCATCTGCAAAACCGGCCGGGCATGATGGCCGGTGGCAGCCCAATCGATCTGCTGATCTCTGGCAATATATTGCGAGATCGCAATCGCGCGACAGCCTAAAATGGCCGCCTCCCGGGCCGCCGCCACGGTGCCCGAATTGTATACGTCAGAGCCCAGATTGGCCCCGGGATTGATCCCTGAAATCAGCCAGTCGGCATCCGGTACAAATCGCTTCAGGGCAACCCGGGCGCAGTCTGCGGGAGTGCCATTGATACTGAACCGGTCTGGACCCGGTTGATAAAAATGAATGGGGTCCCGGGTGGTGATCCGGTGAGCAATGCCGCTCTGGGGCTGTTGCGGTGCAACCGTCACAATTTCACCCAGCGGCCGCACGCATTGAAAGAGCGTGTCCAGACCCGGTGCATCAAAGCCGTCATCATTGGTTATGACAATTTTCAAATGATCTTATCCTTTTAAATCTTTGACTCAATTTTTGCGCGTCAATCGGAAACTAAACTGTATCGCTGACGGTACCGCCGCCGAACGGGCGATTTCTGTAGGGCAGCAAAGTTTGACTTCTAACCGCACTGTGTGATAAGCTATTGAAAACAGATGAAATTGTAGCCTACCCGAAGACGGTTCATCAATCCGCAATTAAATTCCGGAGTTATGCGGTTATGCCCCGACTAACAGAACTAGATGTATATGAAATTCGCCAGTTTTTCGAAGAATCGCTGGCCATGGCCCAACGCGCAGACAAGCGCGAGAAGATGCGCATGCGCCGAAAAATTCGCGACGAGGTTTTCAATCTGCTCACCTGGGAAAAGCCCACACCCACCGCCATCATGAACCGCTGGGAAGAGCGCCTGCACGATACCTTCAACGTCATGCCTTACGGATTCAAGGAAGATCTGCTTAAAATGCTGATCAACAAGATGCAGGGTATACTGCAGAAACAATAGGCCTGATCCGCAAATAATCATTCCCGTAAATTCAACACACCTTGCAATTTTTCCCACAACCGGCTTGACCCTGTATGATCCATGCTGATCGGTGGATGGTCTGATCATGTAAGCTTTTTACCACCCAATTGTTCCAGCAGCATGCCATAGGCCTGCTGGCCGCGTTTAAAGCTTTTGAGACGCCAGAATTCATCCGGCCCGTGGATGTTTTCATCTTTGAGGCCGAAAGCGAAATTAACCGTGTAGGCGCCCAGCTCCTTTAAGAACAGGCCGCACACCGGAATGCTGCCCCCCATGCGCGCGTAATATGCCTCCCTGCCATAGAGCGCCCTGTGAACCTCAACGGCAGCCTGATTGCCCGGATGATCGAAGGGAATCAAGTATGGGTCTGCTGTGCTGGGGTTCGGTTCAACCGTTACTTTAACGCCCGGTGGTCGGTACTTGTCGATATGGCTGCTGATTAATTCAAGGATTGTTGCCGGATCCTGATCCGGCACTAGCCGGCAGCTGATTTTTGCATGGGCCGTGCTCGGTAGGACGGTTTTAACCCCTTCACCCTGAAATCCGCCCCAGATACCGTTTACTTCCAGCGTGGGTCGAATCCAGGCCCGTTCGTATGTTGAGTAGCCGGACTCACCAAAAAGCTGTTCGACACCCAGCTCGGCTCTATAGGCCGACTCATCATAAGGGATCTGCGCGATCTGGGCCTTTTCGGTTTCCGAAAGGGCTCGCACGGCATCATAAAAGCCGTCGACGGCGACTTTGCCATCCTGGGTGTGCATGGATTCGATCATCTGCGCCAGGGCATGGATCGGGTTCATGATGGTGCCGCCGAAGGTTCCCGAATGGGTATCGCTTTTTGCCGCCTGAACATCAATCTGCAGGTTACACAAACCACGAAGCCCGATCATGAGCGCCGGCTGATCTTCATCCCATTGACCGCCGTCGGCACTGAAAATCAGATCGCAGGCCAGGCGGTCACGGTTGGCAGAAATAAATTGAGGCAGCTGCGGGCTGCCGATCTCTTCCTGGCCTTCAAAAAAGCACTTAACGTTGACCGGCAGCCGCCCTGTGCTGTTGAGCATTGCTTCCACGGCCAGTATCGGCACCAGCATATTGCCCTTGTCGTCGGAAGCCCCCCGGGCATAGACGCGATCGCCTTTGATGGTCGGCTCAAACGGCGGCTGGGACCACAGATCCAGTGGATCAACCGGCTGCGTGTCAAAATGTCCGTAAATTAAAATGGTAGGTTTATCACCTGCGTGCAGCCAATCGCCGTAAACGACTGGATGACCACCGGTGGGCAACACCTCGACATTTTCGATGCCGGCGGCCTGCATCCGTGCGGCAACCCAGTCCGCTGCTTGCTGCACGTCTTCTTTATGTTCCTTTAAACTGGAAACGCTGGGAATGCGTAAAAATGCCAGCAGCTCTTCCAGAAAACGATCCTGATTTTCTTCCAGATAGCTTTTCCAGGAAGCCATAAGTGGGATCTCCTTTCAAAAAAAATAAATAGAAGCTATAAATCAAACGGAATGCAAAGTTATCATTGTCGAGGTCAGGCTTTACCCAGGTAAACGCCATTATAATCCATTGATGTAAAAGGCTTCCCCTCTTTTAAGCTGCCGGCCCTGATCACTTCGCCAATAAACAGGGTATGATTGCCGGGCCGGTAATGGGTTTTAAGCTCACATTCAAAATAGGCCAGGCAGTCGCTCAGGATCGGACAGCCGGTTAAGCCTGTCGTCCAATTGAGACCGGAAAACTTATGGTTTACATCCGGTCCTTTAAACCGCGCCAGGAAATCTGTTTGCTCATCGGACAAAATGTGCAACGCAAAACAGCCACCTTCATCAATCAGTTGATGGGAGTATCGGTTGGGGTGTACAGCGACCATTATGAGCGGCGGGTCATACGAAACCTGCGAAACCCAGGAAGCAATCATGCCGTTGACCGCTTCACCCGCTTTAGACGTTAGGACATAGATGCCGTATGTCATTTTAGCAAAAGCCTCCACCCATTTTTTATCCATTGTCCGGAGTCGTCCTTTCTGCAATTAAAACTATTTTTGACAACCTCAATACATTTTAGTGTATATGAATAAGCTTCAATCGCTTAAAAATCAACCACCTAAAAAACACGGGTGTGGAGCCGGTTGACTTTCTTGCTGAATTTCTTTAACGTGAAACGAAACTGTTGCCAATAATGAAATGCCTGCCCAGAGGTTATCATTATGCCAACAAACCTGCCGCCAGAATATTATGACGCTGAAAAGCGTTTTCGTTCAAGCAAAACACCTGCGGAAAAACTTGCCTGTCTTGATGAAATGATCAGCATCGTCCCGAAGCACAAGGGGACCGACAAATTACGCGCCGATTTACGTAAACGCGTGTCAAAGTTAAAATCAGCCGCTCAGGCCAAAAAAAGTCTGGGTCGACACGAATCCGCCTACCACATTAAAAAAGAAGGCGCCGGACAGGTGGTGATCGTCGGTGCGACCAACGTCGGCAAATCGGCTCTGGTTGCCCGGGTAACCAACGCCTCGCCTGAAGTCGCTGACTTCCCCCATACGACCTGGAAACCGACTCCAGGTATGATGCCGGTAGAAAATATTCAGATTCAATTGATCGATACGCCGCCGCTGAGCACGGAATACGTCGATCCGGAAATGATGGATCTCATACGACGCTGTGATCTGGTGCTTTTGGTGGTGGATTTACAAACCGATCCTTGGCAGCAGATCGAGGATTCGCTTGCATTGCTCGAGGCGCAACGCATTGTGCCCATGCGCCTAAAAGATCGTTACATGGATCAGAGGGGCATCCGTTTGGTGCCGTTTTTGATTTTGGCCAATAAAAACGATGATTCACAAACCGATGAAAATTTAGAAATTTTCCGGGAACTGCTGGCTGACAATTGGCCGATGGTGTCGGTTTCGGTCAAAACAGGACGCAACCTGGATCAGCTTAAGGCCGCACTCATAGAGCGGCTGAACATCATCCGGGTATACACGAAGTCACCCGGCAAAAAACCGGATTTTAACTCCCCGTTTGTGCTGCAAAAAGGCAGCACGATGGCCGATTTTGCTGGCAAAGTTCACCAGGATTTCTCACGGAAATTGAAATCGGCCAAGGTATGGGGCCCGGCAGTGTTTGACGGTCAGATGGTTCAGCGTGATTATGTCCTGCAGGAGGGCGACATCGTCGAACTGCAGATTTGAATGATGATGACCGGCGGTTTAACCAATATCAATATTGCCGGACGGTGTTGGGCGGCTGCGCACTAAAGCCATTGCAAAGCACATCAACTTCAGCTAAGACAATATGAGAATATTAAAAATGGGGCCACATCGTTTTTACGGCTGTTGAAACCCAAAGGAGCCCACTATGACCGTTAAAATTGTTATTAAACGCCTCGTGCCCAAAAGCAAAGAATCTTCTTTGCTACCGCTCATCAAGGCATTGAGAATTGCCACAACTAAGCAGGACGGCTATATTTCGGGCGAAACATTGCAGCGCATCGACAAGCCCGGTGAAACCGTAGTGGTCAGCACCTGGGAATCTGCTGAAGATTGGAACCGCTGGGTCAGAAATCCCGAACGCATCCAACTGCAAGAAAAAATTGATGTCCTGCTCGGTAAAGAAACAGAGTACAGAATGTACGACCATGTATAGCGATTGCGTTGATCAAGGTTGATCCGTTCACGTACAACACTTCTCCCGCCGGCAGGGACGAAGGGACCAAGGGCGCAGGCGCATAGCGCAAATCGCCAAAGGTAGAAAATCATCGAACCCACGCTGCGGGCCTGTCAGAACGCATAAAAGACCAAAACCCTGCCGCTGACATACAGGCAGGGTTTTTAATCCTCACCCCACATCCATTCATCCGGGTACACGGAAATCAAATGCACAAAATGCATATACCGCACGGTGTCAATTAAAGTATACACCCACTTACATATTTTTCTACATATGTAGCTTGGGCTATGGTTCTGAAATTAATGTAAGCAATTGATTTGAATATATAAAAAATAAATAATAAACCACTGAGCATGGTTTTTGCACTGATGGTGTCGCAGAAGTTTGCCGGCATTATCGAACACTATTAAAGCAAGAAATCCCCGTTGCGCAAGAGGAGATCAAATGGATAAATATGATGTTATCGGTCTGGCGATTGCCATAATTGCCGTATCCATTGTTTTATTGCACTAAGCGACAGGTGGCGGCGGAAAACCGTTCGCCCGGATACCTGATGCTGCCGCGTATGGGATTTCTTGGCTGTACCTCGCTAAAGCCGTGCTTTGGGACCTCAGACATTCCACCGGTTGGCACAACCGCCTCCCCATCCTTGCCTGAAGGCATCCGTGTGTCAAATTCAACTGCGTTTTTTTAAATTCTTGTTGCCGTCTGTTTTCAAATGAAGCATTAATGCTTAGGTTAGAGGTGTCTTGAATTTCTCATAACCCTGGAGAATGGAAAACAGCTGGTATGGAAGAAAAAACGAATTATCGATCAACTGCATTTGACCAGGCCTGTCAGGCCATATTGGGCTCTTTCCCCGAGGCGATCGGCGTGGCTTTCAAATTTGTGGATTGCGGTTGTTCACTGCTGTGTGGCGTTTCTGCGCAGGGAAATCCAATCGGAGAGCTGGTGCATGTTTCCGGCCAGCCGCAAAAAAAAGGTAAAAAGCCGCCGATTTGTTTTCGGTGTAAAAGAGACGGCGGCCTTAACCGCGTTATCTGGCAGGGAATTCATTGGCCCGGGGATGAAAGTGAACTGCCGGATAAAGAATTGAGGCTGAAGATCGGAAGAAATGTATTCGGTTCCGATTATATCGAAACCAACACCTGAAAGAAGACTGCATGCAAAACGGCCTGCGCATCAGGCGCTTATGGGCCGGTATAGACCCTTATGGTACCATATTCTGGAAAACGGCTCTCCGGCCGGCAGGACGGCTTTTTCCAATCCGGCGACCTCAATGTCGATGTCAGGCTGATTGTAGGCCCCATCCCAGGGTTCGATCAGCATGGCGCCACGATCCAGCGGAAGCATACGCGGGAAAATAGGCTCTCCCCATGTCCGCTGCAGCAATTCTGCTTTCAAATCCGCGAGTGAACCAAAGGCCACCAACTGTTGCAAGGTTACCAGAGTCGGTGGGCTCAAGGGAATCTGACCGCTGAGATTGCCGCTGAGGCCTTCTTTAGGGTTGATCCATAGCCCATGAGTCGTTTCAAGCTGATCCGGCCGGCAGTGCTGGTCGGTGGGCATGCAGGCCAGCCAGAAGCGGGTATCATAACGGCGTTTCATCCGCACAGGAGTGATCCAATGGCTCCAGGGCGATAAAGCTGACAGCAACAGTGTCCAACCTTGCGACTTTGCAAGATTGGCGAACCAATCGGGCGGAAGGTCCTTCTGGTCGCGTAGTCGCACCGCATGCTCTATATCCGTGCGGCTCTGATTGACGCGCTCTGCAAAAAATACGCCGGCCTCCTCCAGTGTCTCGCGGATGGCCGCGACGCCATAAGCCACAATTTGTTCTGCGGACAGACTTCCGCCGCCCAGGCGATTGCAAATATTTTGACCGCCCAAATCCACATGACGCTGCCAGAAGCTGTACTGCCAATCTTCCGGATCCAGGATGCCGCCTGGGAACACATAATGGCCGGCCATAAATCCGCTTCCCGCATGCCGTTTCAACAAATAGACCTGTAGCTCCGCATGATGCTGACGGGCCAGGATTACCGTGGCGGCCGGCAGGGGTTTGGGTGGGGATGTAGACTTATTGGACATAAGGATGAATGATAAGGGTCGATAGTTTTAAGATTTGAAACGCTCACCTTATAACCTAAAGTGAGCGCTTGTCGAGGTTGCCGCCCCTGTCAAATAGGCTTCGCATTTCACTGGGCAGGCAGCTACACGGCAGATGGCGTTTCGCTATAGTGTACTATGCGGAACGCCATCTAACACAGTAGATGCGGTAAGATCGGCAAGCCCCGAAGGGGTTTTAAAATGAAAATGATTAAAATCGATAGTGTTCCTTTAATTTAAAAATTTTTCCTTATTTTTATTTTGAAACGCTCACCTTTAGGTCAGTAATTTTTTTGGCATAGGCTCCAACCAGGCCTCCTCTCCGAAGGCCTCGGCCAGCTTCTGGGACAAAGCGGCCATCTGATCCGGGTCACGGGTCTCTACCACCAGATCCACTTCATCCAGCACCTTGAGCTTTCCATGTTGCTGAATGATTTCGATCGCCTGATGAACATCAACCGTAAACCAGCCTTTCATGCGGCGCAGCAATTCCTCACCTTTAAACGACCGTTCAAGCACCAGATCGATTTGCCGTTGCTTGGCTTCCCAGCCGACAACGGCGGCTTGCTTGATGATCGGCCTTACCGGATCATGCATGGCTGCGCATTTGAACCACAACATCGCTCTTTGCACGCTGCCTCCTTATTGACAACCGTTGAAATTTAAGGAAAATATAATCATCCGGATTGCCTGTCAAGATGAATGCTTACGCATTTGTTATCTGTTATCAGTTATTGGTTATTGGTCGAGGAACTTGTGAAAAATAACCAATAACCATTAACCAATAACGAATAACCAACATGGGTGACCATTATGGAAGTGTTTGCCGCGATGAGCGATCGTCAAAGTGCCCGGGCGTTTTTGTCTCAGCCGGTCAAACGGGCTGATATTGAGGAGATTTTTAAATACGCCGGCCGGGCACCGTCGGCTATCAATTTGCAGCCCTGGGAATATGTAATTGTTTATGGAGAGGAAAAGGATCGTCTTGTGCGACGCTTGAAAAAAGCACAGGCCGAAAGCAGGGTATCATGCGGCCCGGGCACTGAAAATCCGCTACCGGATCGGTTTAAAAACCGCAGTCGCCGGGCTTCAGCAGTTATGGCACCTAAAATTGCCGAGATGGGAAAGGAATTTAATCCTTTTGTCGAAGAAGGCAGCTGTTCTTTTTACGGAGCGCCCATCGCAATTATCGTCACGATCGATCGGATTTTTCCAAAAATTCGTTATCTGGACGTGGGACTGAGCGTATCCTATTTGTTGCTGGCCGCACAGGCCAAGGGGCTGGCGACCTGTCCAATCGGGCTGATCAGCGCCTATGCGCAGGATATCGCCGCAGCTCTTGATATCGCGCCAAACAAGGAAGTTATTCTGGGTATCGCGCTGGGATATGCCGATCCGCAATCCCCGATCAACCAGTTCAAAACCGGGCGCGAAAACCTGGATGCTTATCTAAGGTGGTATGAATAATCCTGGCCTGTGGCCGGGCTTCAGATGCCAGAGGACAGAAGCCAGAATACAGATGTCGACCTTCAGCCAAAATCGATTATCCCTAATAATATTAGGTCTGCTTTCTGTTCTCTGAATTCTGACCTCTGACCTCCGACTTCTGTTATCTGTTTTTTTAAGCATGGGGCTGGTCAATCCGCAATATCGGTCTTAGTTTTAGAGCCGAACAGATGCAGATCTCATGGTGACTGGCGTGGAAAACTCAACTGGGGCGGGGTCATCGGCTTCAGCGCCCGGCTGGTCCAGGTCGACTCCGGTTCGTTGATCTGGGCTGCCAGTGCCAACCGGGACATGGCCATGACAAATTCCACTGCAATTGCCCATGCCGCATCACAGGACGCGCTTGAAGATCTCATCGCAAAGCTCGGCAGATGATGAAAATTGTGCTGATTGCCAACTCGCGCTCGATCCAAATAAGGGATCATCAGTTGAGCCCTGATTTGGAAAAGGCATTAAAAGCTAATCACATTCGCTTTGATCTGCTATCAACGCAATATCACGGGCATGCCTCTGACCTGATACGGCATCTTGCTGTGCAGGAATATGATGCTGTTGTTTCAATGGGCGGAGATGGCACCAATTACCAGGTGCTAAACGGTCTGTTGAAACACCATCCAGACGCACCTCTACCGCCACTGGGCATTCTTCCGGCGGGCCGTGGCAACTCGTTTGCCCGGGATTTACAGATATTTGACCTCGAAGATGGTATCGCCGCCTTACGAAGTCAGATGACCCGGAAAGTGGATGTGTGCTGTTTTTCGCAAGCTGAAAAACCGTACTATTTTGTAAATCTGATGGGTTTGGGTTTTGTGGCTGACGTTGCCCAGACCGCTGCTCGCCTCAAATGGGCCGCGGATTTCAGTTATGTGATCGGCGTATGGTATCGATTGATGGGGCTAAGCTTCCATGAATTGGTCCTGGAAATTGATGGTAAGGTTATTCAGGGCAAAAACTGCTTTGTCGAAATCTGTAATTCCAGGTATACCGGCGGTAGCATGTTGATGGCCCCTGAAGCTCAGATTGATGACGGGCGCTTTGATGTGGTGGTGCTGTCGCCCCTGAGCCGCTTGAGTTTAATAGCCACATTTCCCAAAATTTTTAAAGGAACCCACGTCAAAAACCCGGCTGTCCGATGTATCCAGGCCAAATCGGCAAGCGTACGCACTCATCCGCAAAAAAAGCTGCTGCCGGATGGTGAATTTTTTGGAACCACGCCTACAAAAATTTCAATTTTGCCGCAACAGGTCCGGTATTTTATCCGGCGGGGGACAGAAACGGGCGACGCACATCAGGAATCGCGATGAATGAAATCAAAGCCTTAACGCGTCAGGTTTTACATAATTGTGACATCTCCGATGCGCAGCATGCCGGATTGTATTCCACCTGTGGCCTGGCGTTGCGCTTGCGAGATTTGTATAAATGGGAGCACCGCTTAAATCCATGGGAAGAAAAAAACACCTCCGAAATTCTGGATTGGATTGGTCAAAAAGAAGCGCTCTGGGAAAAGCTGGCGGATGCGAAACATTCCAACATTGAGATCCAGGGTAAAGTCTACGACCTGTTTGACACCTTCGCCATCAACGCGGTTCTTGAGCCCCAGGGCCTTTTTTACGGGGCCGGATATGCGTTTAGCTTGAAACCGACATTTTTCCTGGCTGAGATCGAAAATAAACGCCAAAATAATGGATACACCGTTTACACGCTCGGACGCGAGCTGGCCCGTGATCTGTTGACATTGCCGGCGCTTACCCAGGAGCAGCAAATCCTGTTGCGCACCGATTCGGCCCGGATGTTTTTGTGGGACCAGATGGTCTACATAAAAAAATCGGGCCGCCCGGCATTACGGTTTGCTTTAGAGCACTGTGGGCTAAAAACCCCAGACTCCGGGGCGATGCAACAGCATCTGTCTGCCATTCTGGCTGAGCAAAAAGATAATTATATATATCATGAAATCGGAGAGCTCAGTGATTCCACCTTTGACTCCAACATCTGGCGCGAACTGATTGCCACCTTCCCGCACTCCCCTGTAGAGTTGCTTGCCAGAGCGCTTAAGGATCTGCTGGCGGATACCCACCCGAGCGGAACGCTCCATCATTTGATTGAAAATCGAAAATTTGCCGGCCTGGGATTTTACGCCGCTTTTTTGGATGGCATGCTAAAAGAATTGTTTCCCCAGTTGCGCGAAGCCTTTATTAACTTTACCAAAACGGGTAATTGGCGTATAATTAAGGATGTAACCATCGCAGGCCATCAGCATGCAAAAAATGTTGCCGCTGAGATGATTGAGCTGTATCAAGCGGGAAAAAATAACAATCAGTTGCGATGGGCCAAAGAACAAATTGAGAGACGCCTGTTGAAACAGAGCTAATGAAAGGACATTCCAGAGTCAGAGAATCAGGGGAAATGGTATGCAATATGATGCTGAATTCTGCCGGCAGATGCGCGTAAGCGATAGCGAAAAAGACGATTGCCTGGCTCTGATTAGCGATATCATTTATCTGGCAACCAGCGCCCGTAACTATGGTCTGCTTTCACTGGGAAAAGAAGCCGAAGAAAGCGAATCATTTCTGCTACGCAAAGGGCTTGAGCTGGCGCTGGACGGCGTTAAGAGCGAGACAGCCAGAACGATATTAGAGCTCTACATTTTTAGCGCCGATTATAAGGGCAAAGAGCTGCTGGAGCGCTGCATCATCCTGGAAGGTGTCATCGCTATCCTGGAGGGCATGCACCCCAAGCTCTTAAAAGAGCTTCTGCTGTCTTTTCTTGGTGAAAGCAGTCATGACGTCTACAAAGAAGAGTTCGATATCGAAGAAATCGAAAAGCTGAAAGGCTACCTGAAAAGCGTTGAAGATAAACCGGCTGCATCGGAATCAGGCGTTGAAATGGGTAATCTCTTGGAACCGCTCAATAATCAGGCCATTAAACAATTTCTGCAAACCATTAGTATTGAAGATCTGGCAAAGGTCATGTCCGATTTAGATGGCAAGGCCCAGGTTAAGCTTTTCAACAAATTGACTAAAAGAGGCGCATTTTTGTTGCTGGATGCGATTGAACACCACGATTCATTTGAAGCACAAGAAATGGAGGAGGCCCACGAAAAAGTCGTAGTGATTCTCAACGACCTGCAGAATCAGGCAAGTCTCCAATGAAATATTACGTATACTTTGATGCCTACGGACACCCCCGCCAGGCCATCAGCGCCGCAGAACTGGCAGAAACCTACCAGAACGATCCCGATACCTTTTTGAAAGCCATGTGCCGTCGGACGACCGACGGGGATACAGATCCCATCAGCGGTCATGTGGGAACCCTTAGCTTCAACAACGACGAAGAGCTAGCCGACTATCTTGAATCCCTGGGAGACGAAATAGACGGTTTTTATGAGGCTCAAGGGGATAGTCGCCCATACAACTTTTAAAAGCTAGTTTAGATTAAAATACAGGTGCCCGTTTTTACGGATAAGCGCTGTAGGACCACGATCTTAACCGAAATGTTAAAATTTTCCGATAGAGCCTATTGACCAGCAAAGACTTTCTGGAGCAGATCGGTCACCAGGGCGGCCGGCTGGGTGCGAATCTGTCTCTCCTGCTCGGCC
>JASFIV010000119.1:0-13304 GCA_050122475.1 Desulfobacterales bacterium
TGCTGCATAATGTCTTTGGCCGTTGGCCCCTGCAGGCTGAGCATGGCCATCTCCGCGGTCTGGTCAATGAGCTCGACATCGCCAAAGTTTGAGCGGATCTTATCCAGATGGGCAAAATCCTTTTCGCGGTTGGCAGCATTGACCACCAGAATGAATTCATCGGGCACAAAGCGATACAGATAGGCATCGTCGATCACACCGCCGCTCTCATTGGGAATCATGGTGTAATGGCCTTCTTCTTCCTCCAGGGCAGCGGCGTTGTTTGTGAGCACATGCTGCAAGAAATCAATCCTGTTCTTGCCGCGCACGATAAACCGGCCCATATGTGAAATGTCGAAAAGACCGGCTGCTTTACGGGTGGCCAAATGCTCCTGAACGATACCGGTTTCATAATGCAACGGCATCTCCCAGCCGCCAAATTCAACCATATTGGCGCCCAATTGGACATGCTGATCGTTTAACGCGGTTTTGTTTAATTTTCCCATGGTTGCTCATCCTTTTCTGGCAGAAGTTGAAAATTTTATTGCGCTTTGATGGCAGAAAATAATAGATAAAAGCATTCTGAGTGTCAAACGGATATCGTGTAAATCAGACGATATCTTCACGCCATAATGTGGGCAGGTGAGAAAATGAAGGCAACAATCAATCAATCTGAGGCATCGATGCCCGCCTTGTATCGAGCAACCGGGCGCAGCATTGGAGGGTGGCAGCTTTTTGCCAACCTGATCGGGGCCCTTACGGTCACCTCCTATTTTGTTTTTTTTGATCAGGTGTTTCCGGCCATGCGCATTCAGAATACATTTTACGTCCTGGCCATCATGTTCCTTTTCCTGGCGGCGATTGCCTTCTTTTTTTTCCATTTCTGGCAAAAAGATTTATTCCGCTTTTTGCGGTTAACGGCCCAGAGCAAACCTATTGACGCCGACCTGCGAAAAAAGGCCCAGCGTAAAATCCTTGATATGCCGTTCATTTCGGCTATGGTGAGCTTTTTTAACTGGTTTTTGGCTGCCATCACCATGTCAATTTACAGCTTTGTGGCTGATCCCAGTCGCGCTCAGGCATTGGGCGTTGAACTGATCAACGGCTTAAGGGTTTTTGGAGGCACCCTAATCGGCGGTGTGATCACCGCTACGATTATTTTTTTCATTACCGAAGCCAAATGCCGCCAGAATTGGTCAGCCTTTTTCCCCGAAGGCGGCCTGGCCAAAACGTCAGGCGTGTTTCGCCTGAAACTGCGCGCCCGTATGTTTGTCATCTTTGTGCTGGCCAGCATCTTACCGCTGATCCTGATGGCCGTTTTGTCGTACAACAAGGCCAGCATGATGCTGGAGATGGATCCAAAGCAGGTCATTCAAAGTCTGCTGTACTTAACCGCCTTTTTACTGATCGTCACTTTGGCTGTGGCGGTCATCCTGTCGCGCTCCTTTTCCACCGGCATCATCGACCCCATCCGCCAGATGGAAACCGCTATGGCGCAGGTTGAAAAAGGGGATCTGACGGCAACCGTTACCGTCAATAGCAACGATGAACTGGGCACGCTAAGCGAAAATTTCAATCAGATGACCGAGGGCCTCAAGGATCGCTATCGTCTGCGCCAATCACTGGATCTGGCTAAAGAAGTTCAGCAGAACCTGTTGCCGGCTGAAAACCCGCATTTTCCCGGTCTGGATATCGCTGGCAAAAGCATTTATTGTGACGAGACCGGCGGCGATTATTTTGACTTTTTCGACAGCACCGGCGGCAACAAATACGGTGTGGTGATCGGCGATGTGTCCGACCATGGCATTCCCTCGGCCCTTTTGATGGCTTCGGCCCGCGCTTTTTTGCGGCAGCGCACCGCCCTGTCCGGCAGCATTGCCGACATCGTCGGCGACGTCAACCGCCAGTTGACCCGGGACGTTGAAGATACCGGCCGGTTCATTACCCTGTTTTATCTTCAAATTGATATGGACAAGCGCCGCCTGAGCTGGGTGCGGGCCGGACACGAGCCCGCACTGCTGTTTGATCCTGCCGGCGATCGCTTTGAAGAGCTGGCCGGTGAAGGTATAGCACTGGGTGTGGACGGCAGCTGGCGGTATGCCGAAAGCCAGCGCGAAGATCTGGGTGACGGGCAGATTATCTTATTGAGCACCGACGGAGTCTGGGAGGCCCGCAATCCCCAGGATCAGATGTTCGGCCGGCAGGCCGTCTCCAATATCATTCGGCAGCATGCGCAAACCAGCGCAGCCAAGATCCAGGATGTGATTCTGGCCGAACTAAACCGCTTTCAACAGGGAATTGCACCCACCGATGACACTACCCTGGTCATCATCAAAGTAACAGGACAGATGTCAGAAGACAGAAATCAGAAGTAGGGGCGGGGTTTAGCCCCGCCCCAACGACGCGTAACCCGCAACTCGCAACTCGCAGCCCGAACCTCATTAACCAAAACATAAAAAACGAAACACAAAATACAGGAGATACGACAATGGCAACAACAACGGTTCGCTGGGTAAATGAAAGAAACTTTGTGGGGGTGGACGCTACCGGCCATTCGGTTGTCTTATCAGGTCAGAAAAACGGAATTGGCGTCAGCCCTTCCCAGATGCTGCTGGTGGCCCTGGCCGCCTGTTCATCTGTGGATGTGGTTGAAATCTTAGAAAAAAAGCGCAAAAAACTCACCCTGCTCGAAGTAACCGCCAGCGGTGAACAGGACCCGGATCCCCCCTGGACCTATCGCAAAATCCATGTCAAATATCGGCTGGGAGGAGACAATTTGACCGCCAAAGCCGTTGAGCAGGCGATCAGCCTTTCCCAGGACAAATACTGTTCGGTGGCCGCCACCATCAGGGGCGTGGCCCGCATCACCACCGAATATGAAATTGTCGGGACTGAATCTGCCTGACAGCAGTTTGCCCCCTGGGCTCTAATTTCGCCGAAAAGTATTGAATATGAAAGTGGCGGCGGTTAAAATCGGATTTACCCCGCAACGCATCTTCGATTGACACCATAGCCTAACCGCTTAAAATCTAAAATAAATATTGACACGGGACCGCTTAACCAATAAAATTTTACATAGTCCGACTCAACTCATACTCATCAAGGAGTAACAGCATGCTGGATTTGGATCCACAGCTAGGCAAATACGGAATTACAGCCCGCCTGTTTAAACTGATCAATGACATGCCCAAGGATAAAAAATTGATCCTTTTAAAACAGCTTATCGGTGATGATGTGACCTCCCAGTTGTGTAAATTGATCGTGGAAATGTCTGAAGATCAACAGATTATTTTGCTCGAGCAGTTGGAATCCATGCCCACGATTGAAATGCCCGAAACAACGGTCAAGCTGGAAGGAGACGAGTCTTCGATGCGGGAAAATCCCCGTAAACCGTGCCTGATCAACGCCAAATACCGCGTCCAAAACAAAGACTACAAAAGCTACATTCTGGATATCAGCATCGGCGGGGTGTTTATCGAAACTGCCGAGATATTTACCATCGGCCAAAAAATTGGCCTGAATTTCGCGCTGCCCAACTACCCCAAGCCCTTCAAACTCATTGGAACGATTTCGTGGGGCAGTCCGCGCGGGTTCGGCGTTAAATTTGATAAGGTGCCTGGACCCCAGGGAGAAATTTTAAAATCTTATATCGAGCAGGAAAAATAAGCCGCGTCAACGCCCGGCTCAATTGACAGTAAATTTTATCATCATTATATTGCTCTGAGGAAAAACCGCAACCCGCCTATAAGCGGAAGCGTTCGGGTAGAATACACATCAGTCGTCACCGCTCGCTTCAAAAAGAGGTGAATCATGAGGCACTTAGCCGTCGTCAGTCTTCTGTTGGGAATCCTGCTGTGGGTTCCGGCCTTAAATGCAGATGTTTATACCTGGACCGATAAAAACGGTGTTAAGCATTTCGGCACCCAGCCGCCTGAAGATGCCACCGACGCCCGCGTCGTATTCAAAGAAGAACCGCACAATGCAGCTGCCGATCAAAAACGTACCGAAACCCAGAACCAAGAGCTTACCGAACTTATTCGGGAACTTGAAAAGGAAGAAGCGGAGCAGGCTGCCGAAGCCAGACAACAAGCGGCCGAAGCCGAGAAAAACCGGAAGCCCACGCAGCAGGAGCGCGTCGCCGATGAAAAACAACGGCTGGAAAAAAAGATCGCTGACCTGGAAGAAAAACCCCTGGATTTTTTCGGTTCGCAGAAAAACAAGCGGGTCCGTATCGGATATTATCGGTATCGACTCGAAACCCTGATGAGCAATCCGGAAAAATACTTTAACGAGCCATCCAGCTTTGAAGGCAACGTAAAATCTGAATGATCCGGACCCGGCTCCGGACAACCGGATTCAGATCCATTCTGCGTTTAATGTAGCATCACCCCCGCCCTCCCGCCACCGGTCTGCCCTGTCAAATCAATATATATTAAAATCAATTATTTAAGATTGATCAGCCCTAGGCGCCAGCCGGCGCTGCGCGCTGAAATAGTGCTAAAGTTGATGATCATTTTTGCCGATATGAGGTCTCGTAGCATTTATTGCAGCGCATCAGGGTGCCTCAATTGTGTCCACCACCAATTGAGCATTTTCCAATCACTATGGATTTGAGGAGGGCAGTTTGATGAAAACCAAAGTTTCTTTTTCCAGTGTTGTCATTTGGCTTATGTGTCTGTCTTTATTGATCCCGGCAGCCGGCGCCCAGCAGACGGACAAACTTGACGTCGAGGCGGCCGCCATCTGTGAGAGTGTCGAAGATCGTCAAGCGGTTAGTGTCGGAACCCGTTTTACCAATTCAACACCCCGACTGTATTGCTTTACCAAAATTGTGGGCGCCGAATCGCCTACCGAAGTCGTGCATGTTTGGAGTTACGGCGATGTCGAACGCGCACGGGTATCTTTGGCCGTAAACGCGAACAGCTGGCGCACCTATAGTTCAAAAGCCATTCAGGCCCATGAGATCGGAGCGTGGCGCGTGGAGGTACTGGACACATCGGGAAACCTGCTGGAGACGATCAATTTTGAAATTACCCAGTAAGTAACCAACGGGAATTCAACGGGTGCATTTTAAGCGAAAGCCACGCCCGGGGGCGTGGCTTTCATTTTGCCAGTCAATCACCGTCATTGTCTGCAACAGAGGAATAAAAATTAAGCGCGGTTACCCGGGAAAATCCATTTGAATACGGCTGATATATATCTAACCACGAAGATCACAAAGGGAACACACATCATTTTAATTTTGTGCTTTCGTGTCCTTCGTGCCCTTCGTGGTTAAGGCTGCCTTACTTGAACTTTCTGAATAACCGTAAAATTGAAATAGCACAAAATTGAGGGCTGCGGAAAATTGATATTGAATCTGTTTTTTGATAAGCTGACAGCATACATATCAACTCCGAAAACTGCCGTCCGACAACCACGTGCACATTTAACCGATCTCGTTGCCCTCATCATTTGCCAAAGACATCTAAGGTGGTTGTCAAAAAAAGTTGCACATTAATTAGCGTTTTTTCAGTTACTTATACCGACAATTGGGCTTCGGGCCATTTTCATCCAAAGCGGTATAAACGAAAATGGAGGGTTTTATGACTTTTGCCAATATGTTGAACATTACCAACAGCCCGGCGCTATCCGTTTTAATATGGATTGTCCTGTTTCTGCTGGCGCTGTATTTTGCACGGCGGCCGTTTCACCAGGTGGTCATGTCGTTTAGCAAAATTATTCGCAATGCTCTGCGACTTACCGCCGCTTCGGTACTATCGGCCGAAGAACGCCTGGTGCTGCGCAACCGGGAAGTTCTAATGGCAGCCGGCCTGGAAAATGCCGAAAGAAAAGTTGAGCGCGAATTTGATCGCATCGCCGCTGCAGTGACCCGGGACCTTGAGGGTTATCCCAATGTTCACCGTCAGTTATCGGAGGTCATCGTTAAGCTGGATGAAGACTACACCAGCAGCGCCGATGTGCCGCCGTCGCTACCCAACTGGATGCCGATTATCGAGTCCATCGCCAAAATCGAGCATAGCGGCGACTCGATGGTGGCCAATATGCTGGCAGAGATCAATCGCTCGCTGACCGAACAAAACAAAAAGGCCGTCGAGGACTATCGCAATTCCACGGCCGCGCGCCATGGCATTTTAAATAAGATGATGCCGTTCTGGCGCAAAGTGCAAAGATCCCTGGATAGCATCTCCGGTTCCATCGATAATATCAAAAAGCGCGCCAAAACGGTTGATCGCTGTATGAACGAATACGAGAAAATCCGCGCCGGCTCAGACCAGGCAGCGCGCGCATTATCGACCTCGGCGCTGACACAGTTTGCCATTGCCGGGTTGGTGCTGTTGATTGCCATCGGCGGCGCCATCATCAATTTTAACCTGATTGCCCTGCCCATGTCGGAAATGGTGGGCGGCGCCAGTTACATCGGCCCCTTTAAAACCTCTGATGTGGCCGGCCTGGTGATTATTCTAGTGGAATTGACCATGGGCTTGTTTCTAATGGAATCTTTGCGGATCACCCGGCTGTTTCCGATCATCGGCGCCATGGACGATAAAATGCGCCACCGCATGATTATCATCACCTTCACCCTGTTGGCCATTTTGGCAGGCGTTGAATCAGCGCTGGCTTTCATGCGGGACCGCATCGCCCACGACATGGAGGTGCTGCGACAGACCCTGGCCGGAGCCGAACAAATGGGATTGCCCCCCAGCATCATTCCCACTATCGGGCAGATGGTCCTGGGCTTTATCCTGCCCTTTGCACTGGCCTTTGTGGCCATTCCGCTGGAAATGTTTGTGGCCTCTTCGCGTACCGTACTGGGCGCGGGGGCCGCATGGCTGCTGAGGCTGTTGGCCTTTTTGCTGCGGCTGGTGGGCAACATCGGCTTTTATCTGGGCAGGTTCATCGTCAATGTTTATGACTTGGCTATTTTTCCGGCCATCTGGCTGGAGGGCATCATTATGGCAACCAAAGGCAAAAAAGTCGAATTGCCCGAAGCCGAGGTCCCCGAAAAGTCAAAACTGGTCGAAGAAGCCGTCGACAGCTATGAAGAAACGATACCAGTAAAGGAGCCGCAGGAATGAAAAAACTATTCGCAATAGCGCTCGTTGTTTGTATGCTAATGGCGGGTTGCACCGATACCAAAGGCCGCTCCACAGGGGTCTATATGTTATTGGACACCTCCGGCACCTATGCCGTGGAGCTGAAAAAGGCCCAGAAAATTCTCAACTATCTGCTGGGTGTCCTGGCGCCCGGTGACACCCTGGCGGTGGCCCGTATTGATACGGGAAGCTTCAGTGAAAAAGATATTATCTCAAAAGTCACTTTTGACGAGCGGCCATCGGTGGCCAACAATCAGAAACGCGCTTTTATGCAACAGGTGGAAAGCTTTGTAACTACGGTCAAAGGCAGCCCGTACACCGATATATCAGGCGGTATTTTGCAGGCCATTGAATACCTGAATGAAGCTGAATCCGGTAAAAAATATATTCTTATTTTTTCGGACCTGAAAGAGGAGTTGGCCAAGGGCTATAAGCGTGACATTCCCTTCCAGCTGCCGGATTATAACGTTATTGCCCTGAACGTCACCAAGCTGCGCGGTGATAATATCGACCCCAAGGAATACCTGGCGCGCGTCGAAGATTGGCGCAGCAAGGTGGAAAAAGGTGGCGGTGAGTGGGGCATGATCAACGACCTGGAACGTCTGGATAATATTTTCGCCAATTAAACCGGATAAATAAAATCAAAAACATTCTTCTAATGGTCAAAGGGGGTCACTTTAGGTGACCCCCCTTTTTATGTCTTGTACCTACCCTTTTTGCCTCTGCGTTTAACATCTTGACATTCCAAACAGGCGGGAATTAATATCGACGCTGCGCATCATTTTTAACATCACCCAAACAACAGCAGTACGGGCGAAAATTGTGGAACCGAAAGTTTTCAAAAAGCAGTATGCGAATCGGTGGTCGACGGGATATTCGCTAGCGTCATTGGCGATTATTGCCACAGTTATGAATTTTGCCGGCTGTGCCGGTGATGTGCTCACAAAGGGTGCGCCGCCCGAGGTTGTAGGTGAACCGCAGCGGGCGGGCAAGCTGGAAAATCCGCAGCTCAAGGAAGTCAGCGGTTTGGCGGCATCCAATCTTTACCCGGGTCTGCTGTGGGCCATCAATGACGGCGGTGACGATCCGCTGCTGTACGCCGTCGGCAGCGACGGCGCCGACCTGGGCACCTTCCGAGTGGAGGGTGCCGCTAACTACGACTGGGAGGCGCTGGCTTCATTTCGGTTGCAGGATAGCGCCTATCTTTTGATTGCAGATGTCGGCGACAACTGGGAGCAACGCCGGACCGTCACCCTTTACGTGGTCAAAGAACCGTCCGTCACCGCCGCCGGATTGGGCAGTGACGCCGCGGTACCGATCGCCTGGCAAATTCACTTTACCTATGAGGATGGCCCGCAGGATTGCGAGGCAGCGGCCGTGGATCCGGTCGCACAAAGGGTCCTGTTGCTCACCAAACGCGGGTTGTCACCCATGCTGTATGAAATGCCGCTGCAGCCCGCTGATGTGGATGTACCGCTCGTGGCACGCCGCCTGGCGAGCGTGCCGCATTTCAACTGGCCGACGGACATGGATCTGTCGCCCGATGGCCTGGCTGCGGTCGTGCTGACCTACAACCACGCTTATCTGTTCCGGCGCAGGCCCGGGGACGATTGGTCGCAGGCCTTCCAGAAAAAGCCCCGGCGCTTGCGCTTTGAAACATTGATGCAGCAGGAAGCCGTCTGTTTCGGATTTTATGGGAAATCGGTCTGGGTGACGTCCGAACGGCGCCCGGCGCCGCTGGTGCGGATAGAATTGGAGGAGTAAGAAAAAAAGCAGCCTCACGCAAACCCTGCCCGCCTCGCCTTGCTCGCATGGCGGGCGTGGGTCGCAAGGAGCAAAATTATGCCGGAATGTTGGAATGATGGATAGTTGGAATGGTGGGTTTAAAAAAGGACGGGATTGCGATATGAAACCTTCCATTATTCCAGTATTCCAATATTCCTCTGTTCCACTGGCAAGTATTGCCAAATAAATTCAATTACCGCCATTGCATTAACAGAAAGCCGATTAGACGCATTGCAAACACCGCCGACGATATCCCCGTTCAAGATCCGCAATGTGCGCCTGTTTATTGCCTTTCGGGTTTTCTTCAACTGCCGCTTTTATTACCCGGTATTTACCATTTTATTTTTAGACTACGGCCTGACCCTTGAGCAGTTTGCCCTGCTCAATGCCGCCTGGGCGGCCACCATCGTCCTGCTGGAGGTGCCCTCCGGCGCTCTGGCCGACACGGTCGGCCGCCGAAATTTGCTGGTTTTTACCGGTATCCTCATGGTCATTGAAATGATTTTGCTGTGTTTTGCGCCCCGGGGCAACGCCCAGCTATTGTTTCCCATATTTCTGGTCAACCGGATACTCAGCGGCGCGGCCGAGGCGTCGGCTTCGGGTGCGGATGAAGCCATCGCTTATGACAGCCTCCAGGCCGAAGGTGATGTCCGGGATTGGCCGAAGGTTCTCGAAAGGCAGATGTGGGCGCGTTCCAGCGCCTTTATCATCGCCATGAGCCTGGGAGCGGCTGTTTACGACCCCCAGTTGATGCAACGCCTGGTGGATGCGCTCGGCATCGATATCCGGTTAAATCAAGGCATTACTTTGCGCATTCCCCCCCTGCTGACATTGTTGATGGCTATTTTGACCCTTATGACCGCCTGGCGGATGCGCGAGGGCGATGAGCGGGGCTACCGGAACAATACCGAGCGGGGCCCAACAATCACCGAGGCATTCAAGCTGACCCTTGCCGCCGGCGGCTGGATCCTGCGCACGCCTTTTGCGCTGATCGTTATTCTGGCCGGATTGGCCTTTGACAACTGCATTCGCATGATCATCACGCTCAACAGCCAGTATTATCGCCTGATTGATCTACCGGAAGCCTCCTTCGGTTTGATTGGATCCGGCTTGGCGATAGTGGGATTGGTGATGCCACGGTTGGCCAGGCGCATGGCACAACGGCATCCCCCTGTATTTAATCTGGGCATCATGAGCACGCTGACCCTGATCGGGTTGGTGGGCATGACCTTTTTCTGGCCGGTTTTCGGATTGCTGCCGGTCATCGTTCTGGTGGCCGTCATATACTTGGAAAACTTTTTCCAGAGCCACTATCTGAACCGCATTACCGACTCGCACCAGCGGGCCACAGTCTTGAGCTTCAAAGGGCTGTCGTTTAACCTGGCTTACGGCCTGATCGGGGTGCTGTATTCCTTTCTGCTGGCATATCTGCGTTTGGGCGTCAGCGCCGGACGGCCGAACATCAGCGAGGTCCAATTGGAAAACCTGGTATTCATCAAATCCATCGCCTGGTTTCCGGGATATTTTCTGCTGACGATGGGGGCCGTGCTGGTATTTGCCCGCTGGCGGTTGAAAAACACCGATGAGCACCGGCGCATCGGTTAAAGCTGCGTGTCTATAAATTGGGGTAAAAGGCCGGCGCAACCACTAGATAGTGTACTTTTTTGTTGCCTTTTCTCATAAATAAATCTATTTTTAACATACTGCGCAAACGCGCAAAGATCCTATAATCTTAAAAACCAAAAAGAATAGGACAAAAAAATGACACAATCCGAAGATGGTCGTGACAAGGATTTTGTTTTAAACAGCACCTATCGCGACAGCGAACCCGTAGAACCCCGCGAAGACGTTTATTATGGATCCGGCAGCAGCTCCGGCGGGCAACCGTTTAAGCACATCTATGTGGCCATTGCCGGATTTGTGGTGCTCATCGTCCTGACCGTGACGGTCATTGCCAGAACTTACAGCCTGGCAGAAAAATCCCAGTTGCTGGCCTTGCAATCCAGAATCGAGCAATTGGAAAGCCGCCTGGGATCAACGGACGCCGAAGGCGGATTAGCCCAGGCCGGCGGATCTGAAAACCAGTTGATATTATTGACTGAACGCCTCGACCAGCTGGAAGCAAACATGACCGCTCGCATTAGCAGCCTGGCCACCCAGCTGAATACCACCGCGGCCAAACCGGCTGCCGAACCCGTTAAAAAGGCTGAAACTGCCCCTAAAGCCAAGCCCGCCAAAGCCGCCCCGGCAAAGATTCATACCGTCAAGCAGGGCGAAACCCTATATCGCATCAGCCGCCGCTATAATCTTTCCGTCGACCAGTTAAGACAGTATAACCAGCTGGATTCAAAAGCGGCGATTTATCCCGGCCAGAAATTAAAGGTCTCCTCACCCCAATAGGCCCCTTTACCGGGCCGACAATTTCTGGCAGAAAGCTGCCGCCGTCCAGCAAGCGGTGTTGCTTTTCACACGCCGGATGATTGCTCAAAGAATTTACAGCGCTTGTCATATTAATGTTCCGAAAAAAGGACGGCCGCAAAAGAGTTGTCGCAAAAAAACGTTCCGCAATCGGAACGTTTTTTTTAACAACCATTATAAAATCAGCCACTTTTTTGCTTAAGTTCACCCGCCTCTGAGCCGATAACAACCCCAGATAAGTGCAAGCAAAAACACAATTTTTGCATTTCATCGCAATCTATTACCGGGGATAACCGTGGCTGACCGGAAACCATCCGAAAATCGTAAAAATAAAATTCTCGACCGGCTGACCGAGCTGATCATTGCCCCTTTTTACAGCATGAACATCGCCCGCAAGCTGATGCTGGGATACAGCGTCTTGCTGCTGCTGCTGGTGGGGATCTCCGTGCTGGCGCTGTATAATCTGAACCTGCTCAATGATCTTAACAGCAGCATCCATGAGACCGATCTGCCGGTCGTCAGAATATCGGGCGAAATGATCGAGGTCATCCTGGCCCAGGAACGTCACGTGCAGCGCTACCTTATTTTAAAAAGCCCGGATATTTTTAAAAATTTCTGGCACAAGGAAAAGGAATTCAATAAGCTGATCGAGCAGTTGCAGGCCTTGCCCGGACATAAGGACTACCCCATTCAAAAAATCGTCAGCCTGCAAACCGAATATAAATACATCCTTTCAGAAGCCATCGGTTGGATCGAGGATCCTGAATCCGATATATCAAAGGCATTTGAAAAAAATATCAAAACCCAGCAGGAAAAAATCATAAAAATCATCAAACAGATGCAGGCCCAGGCATTGCAGCAGCAGAAAGAAAAAACGGCCGCGACGGCCACGATCGGCCGGATTGCCTTTAAGGCGGCCGCGATTTTATGCGGCCTGGGTCTGCTGTTCGCGCTGACAGCGGCGTTTATTATCACCCATAATATTTCCGGGGCCATTAAAAAATTAAAGTACGCCACCGGCAAGATCGCAGAGGGCAATTTTGATCATCGGCCCCAGATTCCCAACCAGGATGAGCTCGGTGATCTGGCCGATTCATTTGTCACCATGGCCCAGCGTTTAAAACGGCTGGAGGAAATGTATCTGGATACCAGCCCGCTGACGCGGCTGCCCGGCGGCATCGCCATTGAAAACGTATTGAATAAACGCATCGAGTCCGGCGTCCCCGTTGCCTTTTGCCTGATGGATATCGACAACTTCAAGGCCTACAACGACCATTACGGATACGCCAAGGGCAACGATATCATTCAGGCCACGGCCGAAATCATCAGCGAGGCAGTTGCCCGGTACGGAAGCAAAGATGATTTTATCGGCCACATCGGTGGCGATGATTATGTGCTGATCACCACCCCGGATCTTTATCCCCGCATTTGTCAGGCGGTAATTGAGCATTTTGACCGTACGATTCCCGGTTTTTACGACACGGTCGACCGCAAGCGCGGCCATATTGCCGGTGAAAACCGCCAGGGCCAGGAAGTCAAATTCCCGCTGGCAACCCTGTCCATAGCAGTGGTCACCAACGTCAAACGAAAATTTAAAAATCACATCCAGTTCGGAGAAGTGGCCGCCGAAATGAAAGAACACGCCAAAACGGTTGCCGGCAGCACGTTTATGGTAGATCAGCGCGGCGATGACACGCGCAAAGGCAAAAAGGATCGCAAACTCATTAGCCTGCAGGATGCCAAGCGAGGCTCAAAAGGATAATCAATGCAAAAAATTAAGACGCATACGGTTGTCACGCTATTGTTGGTGCTTGTATTTTGTATCAGCGGTTGTACCCATACGACAAACTCCGCAACCACTGCATCAACATCACCGAAGCCACCGGCCGCACCAAAGGTGGCCAACGATAAATACAGCCAGAAGATAGCGAAGCTCAACCAGATCGTTAAAAAGAATAAAAAATCCCCGGCGACCAAAGAGGCCCATCTGAAGCTGGCACGCCTGCATTCGGACCACAAAAACGA
>JASFIV010000120.1:0-13220 GCA_050122475.1 Desulfobacterales bacterium
AAGATAGATATGGGATGTTTATAATACCAATAACTTTTTAAAGAATTGAATTAATATATAAAAATTTAGAAAATATTGCTGAAAATTATTGTTGTTTAAACCCAATAAACGGCTTGATATAATCAAGAATATCCTATTGTTGATAACTGTTCATTTTTCAACTGTCTATAAACAGTTTATTATCAAAATCCTGTTGAAAAAAGAAAAAAATGAATACGCTAAATAAAAAGATTAAATTCGATTAATTAGATAAATTTTTTCTATTCTAAGAATAGGTTCGACTCCACTTTTTAATCAAGTTTACATCCCGTTTTAGCCAGCGGTCCGATAGGCGATATTTAATAAAGGTTTTATATAATTTTTCTAAAAATTGCAAGATCTTATCATAAAGAAAGATTTTTTCTAAAACAGCGCTTTCCATATCTTCCGGACTCTCCGGTGCTGCAATTTTGGGTGTCTTCATACTGCTCAGATTGAGGCTTTCGCCCTTTAATGTGAATTGCCATTTTTGTTGGGCGGATCGGTAAATCAGGTTTATTTCAGCCACCAGAGCGCCTTTTTGCAAGGCCAGCATCGCTTCTTCGAGGCCGGCATTCTCGCCCTTAATGGTAATCCGCTCAAGCGCCTTTTTATCCCGTTTTTCAAGAACAATGCGGTTACCGATTTCCAACGACGTTAAATCCGGATCAGCCTTTCTGAGAACAGTCGGATCCTGATCGATCACGAACCACAACCAGGTTAAAAATTCTTCACCTAAAAATTTAAATCGGTTATATGTAACGGCAACATCCAACATGTTATTAATTCTTTATCCTGTAAACGGGGTTCGGGTCAGCTCAAGAAGAATATCCTTTTCACTATTCTTAAGATCAGCGGCATAGTGTGCCGCCGTATAAGGAATCATGCGAATCAACGTTAAATCAAATGATCGTAAAAAAAGTGTTTCCAATTCCTCATTGGTTGCCTTGAGATTGGAAAAAAACCACAAAATGGCATCTTCATAGTTCCAGACAATGTCATACATATTGGGCGTTGCCGGAACCGTTGCATACAGGCGATCCATGACTTGGTCTCGTATGCGCTCTTTTTCGCTGCGGGACAAATAGGGCCGCCCGCTTTCAGCCATTCGTCTGTCTGATTCGATGACCATGTATTTTTTAACTAATTTGGGCGGCACGGTTTTACGATCAATTCGTAATGAAAACACCATATAATTGCCATATGCGAAGGACGACCCGCCAAAATCCGGTTGGTAGGGCTTTTCAAAAGATGTCCAGCCGACCGCTTTATCCATAGTCGGATCGTCTATTTCTGAAATTGCATTTTTTTTCAACCCGGCAGCGATCGTTTCCCAAATGGGATTTTTAAGTGTTCCCTGAACCAGGTAACGCGTTATGGAAACCGAGCTAGACAGTAAACTCATATTATAACCATTTAATCTGCTGATAAAAAAGGTTTGCCGGGATTAGAGCGGGTTGTCAAAAAAATAATCGCCGACAACGCTCTGACGGAAAGCGGTAAAACACCATATATGGTATATTCTATATAATATTATAAGTATATAGCGTGTTTAATAAAAACAGACAAGCTAAATTTAGGGTTAAAAAAAAACCTCAAAAGTGGTATGGAATATCGATTAGTTGGTTTGCCCGATAGCCCGCTGCGCCGAATTATTCTGTGGATCTTCAGCGCTGAAAAGGGCGATGCCTTAACAATTTTGATTGAGAAATTTCAGTGAAATTTATTGCCGATTTACACGTTCATTCCAAATACTCCAGGGCGACTGCCAAAAACCTTGATCTGGAAAATTTATACATTGCTGCCCAGTTAAAAGGCGTTACGGTTGTGGGAACCGGAGACTTTACATACCCGGCCTGGTTTGAAGAAATTTCAGATAAATTGGTTGCCGCTGAACCCGGTTTATACAAACTCAAAGCTGAACTGGCGCGGATTTGCGATCTCCAGGTTCCGGAAGCCTGTCGCGGTCCGGTGCGTTTCATGCTGGTTACCGAAATCAGCAACATATATAAGAAGAGCGACAAAACGCGTAAAAACCACAACCTGGTGTTTGTACCGGACGTCGATGTTGCCCGGCGGTTCAAAAACCGGCTGGATAAAATCGGCAACATTCGGTCAGACGGCCGACCGATCCTCGGTTTGGATGCCCGGGATCTACTTGAGATGGTACTTGAGACCTCTGATGAGGCCTTTTTAATCCCGGCCCACATCTGGACCCCATGGTTTTCGGTATTGGGATCAAAATCCGGTTTTGATTCAGTTGCCGAGTGTTTTGAAGATTTAACCCCGCATATTTTTGCGGTTGAAACCGGCCTGTCTTCTGACCCGGCGATGAACTGGCGCGTATCATCACTGGATGAATTTACGCTGGTGTCCAACTCGGATGCACATTCACCTCTCAATCTGGGGCGTGAAGCCAATTTGTTCAACACCGAGCTTTCCTATGCGGCCCTAAAATCAGCACTGAAAACCGGTGATCCTAAAGAATTTCTCGGCACCCTTGAGTTTTACCCTGAAGAGGGCAAATATCATATCGATGGTCACCGTGCCTGTAATATTTCCTTCTGGCCCGCGACGACGCTCAAACATAATGGGCTATGCCCGGTTTGCAGCAAACCGTTGACACTGGGCGTATTGCATCGTGTCGAAGAACTAGCAGATCACAATGAAGGCCGCAAATCACCCCGGCATGCGCCCTACTACAGCATTATTCAACTGGCGGACATTCTGTCTGAGGTGATGCAGGTGGGTCCCAAGTCCAAAAAGGTCATCCGGGCATATCAAAGCGCATTGGATAAACTGGGTTCAGAATTTAACATTTTACACGATCTGGCGACCGATGCGATCGAGCAGGCCGGCATACCGCTGCTGGCTGAGGCTATCCGGCGCATGCGTCAGCAGGAGATCAGCGTCATTCCCGGATTTGACGGGCAATATGGACGGATTCAAATTTTTAAGGATCAGGAACGGTCAGCGCTTCTGGGTCAGCAATCACTTTTTGCGTTTAACGAGAACCAAGCGCCCGTTTCTGTTAGCGACGATCCCCCCTTTTCCCCCAAAGTGTCCCCAAAAGAGCCGTATGATTCACGTGAGGCCGAATTAAACCGCACTTCACCGCAAATCCATATACACCAACTGAATGGCGAGCAGCGCCGGGCAGTAGAGCATCCTGACGGTCCCCTGCTGATTGTCGCCGGGCCCGGCACCGGTAAAACCCTGACCCTGACCATGAGAATCGCCCACTTTATACTGAATAAAGGTATTGCCCCTGAGCATATTCTGGCAGTGACCTTTACCCGCAAAGCGGCCGAGGAGATGCAGGAGCGCCTGTGCACCATTCTGGGCGACGGGCATCAATTGCCTCTGACAGCCACATTTCATTCCCTGTGTTATAAAATACTATGCGATCTAAATCCCAAAGAGACCTTCGGTATTATTGATGACTATGATCGCCAAAAATTAATCGATGAAGCGGTCAAAAGGGTCAGGGATTTAGGAATTGAGGTCGCCTTAAAGCCGCAACAATTACGCGACCGAATTATTGCAGCCAAACAGCAAATACGGGGTCCGGAAGACATAGCCCCGGCGCAGCATCTCAGCGCTGATGACCGCGCTCTGTCCGAGGTGTATCACAGCTATCAGAACCTGTTATCCATTCAGGGGCTATATGATTATGAAGATCTGATTTTTGAAGTTGTCCGGCTGTTGGAAAACGATCAAATGATCTGCAAAAAATACCGGCGTCAATTTGAGCATATTTTTGTCGATGAATATCAGGATCTAAATCACGGACAGTATCGTATCGTCAGGGCTCTGGCTCCTTCTGATGCCGCCAATCAAAATTTATGTGCCATCGGTGATCCGGACCAATCCATATACGGATTCAGAGGATCAGACGTTCGGTATTTTACCCGTTTTGTGGATGATTATCCCAACACAGCCGTTATTGAATTAACTCGTAATTATCGTTCGACAGAAACCATTCTGGATGCCTCCTTTCAGATTATTCAGGATCACCGCTTGCATTCCGGTGAAGCCCGAACCTACTCCATGATCGATGGTGTTAAAACCATCAATATCCTCGAACTGGCCAGCGGCAAAGCTGAAGCCCGGGCCATCGCCAGAACTATCGGTCAGTTGGTAGGCGGTTCCGGATTTCATTCCATCGACACCGGTCAAGTAGCTGATGCCAATCTGGATTCGGCCCGCAGTTATGCAGATTTTGCCGTTCTGGTTCGCACCCACCATCAGCTTAACATTATTGCCGAGGTGTTTTTGCAAGAGGGCGTGCCCTTTCAGGTTGCCAGCCGTAAAAATTGGCTTGAACGCTGGGGCCTGGTTGAGCTGATTTCACTATTAAGCATTGTGGAAGGATACGGCGGTGATCTGGATTTAAAAAACTGCCTGTCGCTGTTTGCCGTTGGACTGAATAAAAGGGCAACCGATCAGTTTAAATCCTGGTGCTATTCAAAAAAATTTTCACAGCAAAAAGGTTTGGACAATGTCAGTCGTTTTCCAGTCCCGGGTCTGAACCGCGCGCATCAGCAAAAACTCATCGATTTTGGCGAAACGCTGGTCGGAATCAAAAACGAAATAGCCGGTATGCGCATTGCCGGAAAATTGCAGCATCTATCCCGGATTCCACAGCTCACTGCCATTATGGGCAGCACCCGACAATCCCGGGAGGCATTTGGCAACCTCTTAATCTTGGCCGAAGATTACGATAGAGACATGGCCGCATTTTTAGCGACAGCATCGCTGCACAGTGACACCGATGTTTATTTATCGCGCGCGGAAAAGGTTGCGATGATGACCATGCATGCGGCCAAAGGTCTGGAATTTCCGGTGGTGTTTATCGCCGGGTGTGAAGATGATTTGATTCCCTTAAACCACCAGGGCGGCAGACAGGCCGATCCGGACGAAGAACGTCGGCTGTTTTACGTGGCCATGACTCGGGCCATGCAGCAATTATTTCTGACCCGGGCTAAAAAACGGAGCATCTATGGAAAACTTTTGACCCGCCGGCCCTCCCCATTTCTGGCCGATATTGAACGCCGCATCAAAAAAGAAGCAACCCCACAGAAGAAATCCCCGAAGAAAAAAGAGAAGCAGCAGCAACAGCTCAAACTCTTCTAGAAGCTATTTTAAAAATGCATCTAACAACTTTTGGTTGAGCCCGTTACCCGTTGGCTCGTTTGCCGGTTAAATAAAAACAGTTAATCCCATTTTCTTTATACGGGCTCAACGGGCACAACCGGCTTAACCGACAAACGGTAATTTAGAGAAAATCTCAAGTTTTCTATTATTTTTGTCGATATTTTAAATGGGTTAGATGACCGGACGCGCATGCTTTTTAGACTTTGGGCCTGCTGTTTTTAGTCCCTGCAAGATAATGGGGGCTTGCATCATAAATATATAATATTATTATATATTATTAATAACCCCTTGAGTTTCAGAAAAAAGTATTGTAAAATTTATGACAGAAACAGTGAGCGTGCGCCAAGGGGGACTGTTGTTAAAGCAGGGCGCGAATTAGATTCGAATGGGTTCTTGAGGTTTTATGGGCGGACGGAGAATTAATTTTTACCTTATTGGGATCTGGGTCACACTTCTGCTTTTGATTCCGCTGGCATCATCGGTCTATGCAGATATTTACCGCTACATCGATGAAAATGGGGTGATGCATTTTACCAACACCCCGACCTCCAATGCACACGAATACAAACTTTATCTTAAAGAAAAAACAACCCTTTCCAGGAAGTTCTACGCCACCGATAAGTATGATCGGTTCATCTCGGATGCATCAGCCCAAACCGGAGTCGACTCACGCCTGATAAAAGCAATGATTAAAGCCGAGTCGGACTTTAATCCGCGGGCCGTCTCCAAAAAAGGCGCCATGGGCCTGATGCAAATCATGCCCGAGAACTTTAAAATGCTGAATTTGCAAAATCCATTTGATCCATGGCAAAATATCCGGGCCGGCGCTCGCTATTTTCAACAGCTCTACCAGCGTTTTAACGGCAAACTGGCGCTCTCGCTGGCGGCCTACAATGCCGGACCCAGCGCCGTCGACCGCTATAAAAGAATCCCGCCCTATAAAGAAACCGAAGAGTATGTTCAACGGGTCCTCAGGTATTATCGAACATTTAAACAACTCTAATCCTTCGACTCTTCCTTAGATTTCAAATCACCATACCCCAGTCATGTCTTGTATAAAACAACAGTAATTTGAGTCAATTAAATGACTTTTTGCCAATAGCTGACCCAGGGTCTATGCCAGGCCTCAAATGTGACGCTGCATCCAACCGCCCGATATTTACATCTTTGCGCGAGCAAGGTCTTACCGGTTTCATTGGAGGGGTGTTTTTCTTTTATGCAAGCGATCGATGAGAATTTGACCCACGCGGGAAATATCCAAAATTCCGCTGAAGTCGGCGCTTGACGGCCCATAGGCAAAAATGGGGACCATTGATGCCGTGTGCCCGCCGGTTGTGAATGCGGTTGCAGAAACCTGCCGGTCTTGAATCGAACCATCGTGTACGGCGAATCCGCCGGTCTCATGATCGGCGGTCACCACAATCAAGGTGTGGCCCGCTGACTGGGCAAAATTCAACGCCGCGCCAACCGCTTCGTCCAAATCGAGTATTTCTGAGATGATGGTGGACGCATCCTTATCATGGGCGGCCCAGTCAATCTGAGAGCCTTCTACCATGAGCACAAATCCGTTGGCATTTTTTGATAGAATTTGTATGGCCGTGCGGGTCAAGCGGGCCAGTTTATAATCACGGGCCGCTGCTGCCGGCAGACCGTGGGGTGCCAGGAGGGCCGCCAGTTTTTGGCTGTCACTGTACGCTGATATTTTTTCAGCGTTTAGCACCAGGGGCATGCGGGATTCGAGCACTGCCAGTAAATTCTTATCATCTTTACGCCGGCTGCCTTGACTGGACGCCGGCGCAAAATACGCCCAGCCCCCGCCGATTAAAACATCAATACCGCTGTTGACAATTTGCTCGGCAATCTCGGCCTCCTTGTAGCGGTTATCGACATGGGCCATAAAAGCAGCCGGTGTGGCGTGGGTCACCGATGAGGTCACCACCACGCCAATGGATTTACCCAAATCCCGGGCATATTCAAAAAGGGTTTTCAGCGGGGTGCCGTCGGGCAAAACCGAAACGGCCTGATTGTTGGTTTTTTTTCCGGTTGCCAACGCAGTTGTTGCCGCCGCTGATTCGGTCACCAGCTGGTTGGCCGAATGGGTGGACACCAGGCCGCTGACGGGAAATCGTTCCAGGTGTAATGTGCCCGCGGCGATTTTGCCTGCGGTGATGTGAGCCACACCCATGCCGTCGCCGATGAATAAGATAATGTTCTGCGGATAATCACCGGTTCCGCCGCAGCCGAACAGCAACAAAACATAGAGAATGCGCCAGCCCAAAAGGCGGTATGTTTTTGTCTTACCGAATAAATCGCTCATCTGAAAAAACCTGAATGGCTATAATGGTGGCCGTGCAATGGCGCCGATGCGAAAATAAGTGCAATGAGCGAAATCAGGGGGTTTGGTTCCTAGAATTGACCATTGCCAGGACCCGCTCTACGATTGAGCGGGCGACTTGATCGGATTTATCCAAGACCGAGGCCGATGTCATGGCATCCACGCCGGGCGTGTCGGGCGTCCAGCTGTCACGGACGCCGGTGGTCAACACAATTATTCTATTTTTGCGGGGTTCGCGATCGATAAAGCTTTCCACCCGGGGATCCGGCCGACCGGCCATACACCGGTTAATGATCACAATAGCAGAAAATTCAGCAGTGGATTGACTTTTAAGGCCTTTGACATCAATGATTTTTAAATAAATGGCGTTTTGCTTCAGTTCATCATAGATTTCTGATACCACAGCTTGTTTAAACTGACTTTTCTGGGTGGCTACCAGAACTTTTTTATCTGATGCTGCCGGCCGGCCGCTTTCAACCGTTGCCACCGGCCCCGAAGCACACCCCCAAACCAATAAACTCAATCCGACCAACAATTGTCGGGTCATTATTCTGATATCCATCTTGATTTATTCCCCTGATTGTCTCTTTTATACTGCTTGTCATTTATCGAAAGAAAGCAAGCGAATCAAGGTTGATTTGCATGTTTTTATGGCTGTGTCTTTCAGGTCCTGCGGTTCAGCGGGGCAATTGAATGGTAATGGTTTCGCCTCCGTAGCCGTGGACCGAGTCGTGGGCCTGAATGGTTACGGTAAGGATGCCTGTGGGGATCATCACACCACCCAGACTGCGGGTAAACGGCTGCTCGTTTTCGTGCGGATGATGAAGCGTGCGCGTGGCCAGCACGGTACCGTCGGGGGCTACCACGTCCCATTTATTGGCATAGTGGTCCCACCCCTTGTCGTCGTGGCGCACGGTCACGAAAAACTGAAATGTATCAGGGCCGGCCGGTTTAACATCTACTTTCACCACGTCAGCCGGGCCGGCGTATGCACTAATCAGCGTAAACGCAAATAGGATTAAAATGAATGGAATTGTCTTCACAGACAGTCTCCTCCAATAAAGAATCGACGCATGCCAGGCAAAAGCTGCGATCGAAAGCACCTATGAGGCAACTCTCGGGACCACCTGGACTTTCATCATGACCTGGCCATATCCCAGACATTCAATACCCGCATCGAGGCATTTGACATGGCGCATGAAATGGAAATCGTTGGGGTCCAGTGCCTCACTTAATCTTTCATTGATTAAGGCCACCGGTATGGCCAATTGGGATATGAGGTAGACGCACATCTTCTTCGGACATAATTTGGTAATAAAATTACCATCCACATCCAGAATTAGCTTTTGTCCAATCTGGTGCCCGGAATTGCAATGTTGTGCGTCAACAACCTCGGCTTCTATGCTGTAACGCGGAGCAGCCTGCGAGAGGCGTTCCACCTGTCGAATGCGGTGACCGCTTTCATGAAATAAATCCAGCTGGGATTTCGTATAGCCGACGCGCTCTGCGTATCTTTTAATGATTTCTTTGGCCATCATATTTTTCCTTATGGATTTAAAATAATATCATCAAAATGATTTTCGAACTCCATTGATCGAATTTCGGTTGCCCGGGTCATGGTCGCAACGCGATCTTCCGGCCGGGGAGTGACGCCGAAGGCAATTTTTGTAAATGCAATTGATTTGATGGCGTCCACAACAGCCTCTTGATCCCCTGCACCGTAAATATTAGGTGGATCGCCGATGGCAATGCTGTTAGGGGCCAGGAAAAAGCCGTCCGGAATTTTCGTTCCGGCATGCACCAGGGCACCGACGGCCACCACTGCCCCTTTGCCCACCTGTGCGCCCTGCAATACCGTCGCGCCGGTTGCGATATAGGCATGCGATGCCAGCTGGCAACCCAGGAGGGTGGCATGCGGGCTGATAAACACATGGTCACCGATTCGAACCGGATGATTGACACCTTCAACTTTGGTAGCGCGGACAACGGCATTTTCACAAATAATGCTGCACGCCCCGATCTCCACGCCTGATGATTCTGAATCAATGACAGCGCCAAACATCACCCGAGCCTGTGCGGCCACTGTAACATTACCGCAAATAACGGCTGTGGGTGCAATGTATACCGATTCATCCAGACGGGGCTCAACCCCGCGATGCTTGATTATCATGACTTAAACACCCCTCCTAAACTGTTATATAAAAATGGTCTCAAATATATTTGGTCACAATATCGGGTTGACCCGTTGAGCCGGTTAAGCCCGCTGAGCCCGTTATGGAAGGAAAAAGTCTGGTTTTCTTAACCGGCAAACAGGCTAACCGGCAACGGGCTAAACCGTTTTAAATGCTCCAGCCCCCTGAAACAGTAACAGTCGCTGCAGTAATAATTGTTTTTCTCTCCTTCAGTACGTCAAAAGAGGTGTTTTTGATAGATATTGTTTTGAATTAATTTCGGTTAATATGAAATGGGCCACATCCGCGCGAGATATTTTTCCGGCTTTGATGCCTTCAAGTTCGGTCAGTGCCCGATAGGTTCCAGTTAGCGGACCGTTGGTCAGAAACCCCGGGCGCACGATGATCCATTCCAGCTTTGAATTCCGCACCAGTGCTTCCTGGCGATCCTTGTCCGCATAAATGGTTTTCAGCAAAAGCGGATTAAAAATTTTATCATAAAAAAAACCGCCATGGTGTTGACTGTCGCCGGCACCGATTCCGGTAACACAGATCAGAAGGCCTGGTGCGTTGCCCGACATGGCATCAATAACATTTTGGGTGCCCTCTGAAAATACGCTAACCGACTTGCGGGTGGGATTGATTCCAATCGTGATGCAGACGGCATCCTGATTTGCAACAGCATGCCTGACAGCCTCTTTGTCGCGGATATCACCCTTAGACACATCCAGCCGTTCGTGGCGAGCCGGCAGCCGTTCGGCACCGCGCACCAATACCCTCACCGAATGGCCCTCATCTAAGGCCTGTTCAACTAAATTTCGGCCGATTCCGCGGGTTGCCCCAATGACCAATAGCTTCATATGCATGCCATCCCAGGCTTAGTTCGATTCTGGGGCGCTTTGCGCCAGACGCACCCATTTTACCGTTGCCCGTCGAATCAGCTCCTGCCAGAGTGCCTTGGGGTCGAGGGTAAAAACACTGTCCGCGTCTGCTTCTAAGACATGCCAGTCGCCCCGGGTGCGCTCAAAATCGAGCTGATTGGGAGCCCAGCCGGCATAGCCTGCATACAGGCGAAACTGCTGCCCGGCGCGTTCCTTTTTGATGAGGCTCTCCAGCACCTTCCAGCTTGCACTCATATAAACATTATCGATGACGGGCGTTGATGCTGCCGGGGTCTGGGTTGATCGAATCAGCATCAGCATCTGATTGATGGCCACCGGGCCGCCGACATAGACAGTATCCTGGCGCTGCTTGAGCGCCTTTAAGTCGGGAAACACGGTCGACAGCTTAACGTTTGATGGACGATTGATCACCAGGCCCATGGCCCCGTCCGGCCCGTATTCAATCAACAGCACCACCGTCTCGCTGAAATTGGGATCACTTAGCCGTCGGCTGGCCACCAAAAATTTTCCTTTAGCCAATTCTTCGCGGGTACCCGGTACAGAGGGGCCTTCTTTGGGAATTGCTGCCTCAAATAGCCGTTCGTTCGGCTTGCGGCTGTCAGCACCCGCACTAAAGTTTGGGCACAAAAATGGCCAACTGTTCAATACCAGTAATATTGTCAGCCAGAGGAAAAATGAGCGCGTATACGAGCGCCTGTATGGAAGGGTGTCGGTCGTCAGGATCACCACCTTTTTGTTATTTACCCATAAATCATTTCCGGAGTCAAGAATACAACGTCTAAATCCGTTTCGGCCTGAACGCATTTTAACCCTATTACGGTCAGCCGATCATGAGGGTTGCACTTGCTAAAGCCGGTGCCTTTAAAGGTCTCCAATCGGGCTTTGCGAACCCGCCAACGGCCGTCTGTTTTGCGCATTTCAAGATTCAGCTGGTACAAATCGGCGTTGTCGCCGACCGTTTCGATCCAACCCTTGGGATCGTCGTAGAGGTCTTTTAGATCAGGAATATTGCGGTCTTTCTTGACGATTAATAAAAAGACGACGCAGGATGCCCGATTATCTTCTGCCAACAGCGTTACGGAAGGCTTGGGATACAAAATTTTTATTTGGCCATAGTGTTTCAATGCCGACCAGATGATGCGCTTGATGGCCGGACGATTGTAAGCGCCCGGTTGACCCACGATGTCTGTTGTGGCCAGCTCCATCACGCCGTTAATATCATGGGCCTCGGCCAACGCGGCACCTTTTTGAACCAGCTCCCGTATGGCCGCGGCATCATCTTCCTGCGAGCAAGCGGACGCCACCAAGAAGAAAACCAATCCGAGCACGGCCAATCGCATCGATTTTCGGCGGCAAGTAAACCCCATCATGGTCTAGCCCCGGTAGTGTATGGGTTATTTGGACCGCTATTGTCAATGCGGCTGCGGAACTTGTGATGAATGATGATGGATGATGGGATGATCTTTGATGGCATTGATGACAAACGTAAATCTTGCAGCAAATGATTGGATCTTCCCCTCTGCTTCATATGAAAAAGTGTAATGTCCGCTGACGCATTCAAAGCCTTCGCCTGCGCGGTACTCATTTAATGTTTCCGGATGCAGCTGGACCTTTAGCGCTGCTTTGGCAGCCAGGTTTTCAAAATACGCTCTGATAGCGGCCTTCGTGGTGGCTTGCTGCGGCGAAAATGTCGGCAGCAAGGTTGCTGAGTCATCATACATCTCAAGCACGCCTTCTAAATCCCCGGCGTTGACCTTTTCAATCCAGGTTTGCAAGACGGCATTCATTGATCAGTCCCTATGGTTATGCAATTTGTGACGTATATTGCGGATAATTTGATGATGAAAACAGCCGCCAGGATTGGCCCATCGGCCCCCTTCATGCCATTGCTGCTCGCAGCGGCCATATAGCCGAATCCAGCATAAAAAATCGATATCAGAAGAAAAAGCTTTTTACAACTCGGCAAAACGTTTTTCCTTTTCTGACTAGCTTGATGCAGCATTGGGTTTGCATTATGCTTATTGAGCGGTTGGCCGGTCGATCTACCGATAACCATTGCATTTGTGAGAATTTTAAAATGTCAGCAACTCAAATTGAGAGAGCACCATATAGGCAAACAGAGAAATATAGCCCAATACCAGAAATGCAACAAACGAACAGGTACCCTTGCCGGGCAGATGGTTGATGTTAAACGTATGCTGCTTTTCTTTTAGATAATCGGAGTATAATTTGCAGCAGGAAAGAACATAAATGGGTCTGAGAAACAGATTTATTATGCCGGTGGCAACTAAAATCGGTATCCCCATGAACAAGCAAAAATTAAAAAATTCATGCTCGGTGTTCAATAATAGCAAACAAAGGTTAAACAATTCATGCTCAGAATTCAATGAAGTAAGGAGGTTGAACAATAAATAAAAAGAACCGGTATAGGTCACGATACCGATGATCCAGCAAAGGGCCGAGTATCCCCCTCTTAATTTTATGACATCCCAGAGTTTACGTCTCACAAAGATAACCGATGATTTGCCCGCATCGATCAACCCCCGGCCGGATAATAGGGCCGGCAGAACGCCGGCGGTGCCAACTTTCCAGGCATAATACATCGCCTCACCTACAGCGTGATCAACGACATTGCTA
>JASFIV010000121.1:0-13187 GCA_050122475.1 Desulfobacterales bacterium
TTTACTGGTGCGCCCGGCAGGATTCGAACCTGCGGCCTACGGATTCGTAGTCCGGCGCTCTATCCGGACTGAGCTACGGGCGCATCACAAGATAAATTAGAGTCTGTTAATAGGCTAAACGATGCCGATTGTCAATCCATTAATGACCATTGAACGGGTTAACACCGGCACCTCATATACAAAAACCATAGGGTGGTTTCAAATGAACACCAGGCATGACGCATGGATGAAAATGGCGCTGCAGGAAGCTGTCAAGGCTAAAGAAAAACAGGAGATCCCCATTGGGGCAGTGCTGGTTGCTGAGAATGAAGAATTGCTCTGCGCTGCTCATAACCAAACCATTGCCCTCAAAGATCCGACCGCCCATGCCGAAATATTGGCATTGCGGCAAGCAGCAGATAAAGTAGACAATTACAGATTGTTAAACACAACACTATATGTTACGGTTGAACCCTGCCCGATGTGCATGGGCGCCGCCATACATGCCCGGGTTGCACGGATTGTATTTGGAACGCGTGATCCGAAATGGGGAGCAGCGGGCTCGCTGTATAACTTCGCCGCAGACCGCCGTTTCAATCACAATCCGCTGGTGATCGAAGGGGTTTTTGAAAATGAATGCAAACAATTGATGCAGGATTTTTTCCGTAAAAACCGCAAATAACAGGTGCTTTAGGGATCTTAAATAGCTTTCAAAGGAGTAAATCAGTGGCAAACGTCGTAATCGTCGGGACCCAATGGGGCGATGAAGGCAAGGGTAAAATAGTCGATTTATTGGCTGAATTTGCTGATGTCGTGGTGCGTTTTCAGGGGGGCAATAATGCGGGCCATACGATGGTCGTGGGCAGTGAGCAGTTAATCACGCATCTGGTCCCTTCCGGCATTTTGCAGCAAAAAGTTTGCGTAATCGGCAACGGGGTTGTGGTGGATCCTGCCGTGCTGATTGAAGAGCTCGACCATCTGGCCAGCCGCAAGGTCGACGTTGGCCCGGAGCGTCTAAAAATCAGCGAAAAGGCACATTTGATCATGCCTTATCATAAACAGATCGACCATGCCCGGGAAAAATTTAAAGGCGACAAAAAGATCGGTACGACCGGACGGGGCATCGGGCCGGCCTATGAGGATAAATCCACTCGCAGAGGAATCCGTTTCATTGACTTACTCGACGCCAGCGAGTTTTCCGAGAAGGTCAAAACCATTCTGGATGAAAAGAATTTTTACCTCAAGAACTACCTGTCAGGCGAGACACTGGATGGAGACCGAATCATTGACGAATACGCCGCCTACGCCCAGAGGTTGGCGCCCTATGTCAGCAACGTCTCAATTGTCATCGATGGCGCCATCAAGGCCGGCCAGCAGGTTTTGTTCGAAGGGGCCCAAGGCACCCATCTGGATATCGATCACGGCACCTACCCTTTTGTCACCTCATCTAACACACTGGCCGGCAATGCCTGCTGCGGAGCCGGCATCGGTCCGCGCGCTATTACGGATGTAATCGGTATCGTTAAGGCATACACAACCCGTGTTGGTAAAGGCCCCTTTCCGGCAGAGCTATTCGATGAAGTCGGTGATCGGATTCAGGCCAAAGGTGCGGAATTTGGTGCAACAACAGGTCGACGTCGTCGTTGTGGCTGGCTGGACGTTGTTATTCTTAAAAACGCTGTACGTCTGAACGGACTCAGCGGTCTGGTCGTAACTAAATTAGATGTTCTGGGCGGATTGGATACATTGAAAATATGTACGGCCTATGATTATAAAGGCGAAATTTTAGCTGATTTTCCGGCAAGCCTCAAAGTCCTGGCAGATTGTAAACCGGTTTACGAAACCCTGCCGGGCTGGAAAGAGGATATTTCCGGCATCAAAAATATGCAGGACCTGCCTGTGAATGTCAAAGATTACCTCAAACGGATCGAAGACCTGACGGAAACGCCCATCCATATTGTATCGGTCGGTGCGGATCGAAGCCAAACGATCGTGCGAGAAAATCCATTTCTTTAGGATAATGAATAATTCTAACTATATCCAAATAGTCGAATTCACGGAGAACGTTTCAACGAAGCTAACAAGACGCGGAGCGCTAAATTGCGTGACGAATTTAGAATTAGACATCAACAATTTGCATTTTTATTGACAATTCCATACATGTGACATACTAGTCTTGGTTTAGTCGGGACGTGGCTCAGCCTGGTAGAGCACAGCGTTCGGGACGCTGGGGTCGCGCGTTCAAATCGCGCCGTCCCGACCATTTCCATCATTCACCTACCTATCACCAGGAACACCCATTATTCAACCGTTGATCGTATCTATTAGACTGGCGATATATTTGGCAATAGCTGGTGCAGCCGTTAACCCTGGGCTGTCAATTCCCAGCAAATGGATCACCCGAGGTGCGTGCCGATCAGGCTTGATGTAAAAGTCATGATATCCATCCAGCCGGGCCTGTATGCCGCCCTGGTGATATTCAAGATCGGCTGCTTTGAGGTCCGGGAAAAAATGCATGTTTTCCAGAAAGGCTTCTGGCGGTGGGACCGGCGTGCTGTAGTCATCAAAATCCTTTACCGGCAGTAATTTGGGCCCGACCGTGACAGTGTCGCCGATGACAATTTCAGCGTCCCGGATGTCAAACGTAGGCGTAAGGTGCACACCGACGGTATGGTGCCGGCCGGTGGGCGAATCGACGACGATCGGTGTCGGGTAGACATTCATACCCCGCAGATATAACTGCGATCGACGGCTACGGTAAAACTTATATGAATCGCCGCGGATCAGAGCCGGCTTGACGGGAATTTGCGGATCGAGCATCCGGGCCACATCCACGGCCCGGATCCCGGCAGCATTGATGACGGTGTCGGCCCGGATACGGTCTGTTTGACCGTCGCGGTACCGCATATGAATATCCACATCGCCGCTTGATAGTTCTAAGTCAATAATCTCCGTTTCAGTCATAAACTGGGCGCCGCGGTTGCTGGCGGAGGCATACACCTGGTGCAGCAGCGCGGTGGGATCGACGATGCCGGATGTCGGAACAAGCAAAGCCGAATATGCGCTGACATTGGGTTCCAGGCGCCTGATTTCATCGGCGCAGATCTTGCGCACATCCGGCACGCCGTTAATTTTGGCCTGATGCAAGTAGTGATCCAATTCGCGACTTTGCGTTTCGTCGTTGGCCACAATTAATTTTCCGGTTTTTTGACACGGCAGTTGATATTTGTGTGCAAACGCATACCAAAGACGGTTTCCCTCCACGCACAATTTAGCTTTAAGCGGACGTAAATCCTGCTCGTAATAGATACCGGCGTGCAGCACACCCGAGTTGCGCGAGGATTGATTCTCACCTTTAGTAATCCCCGGATTGCGCTCAAATACATAAATATCGGCCTGCTCTCTAGCCAGCTCAAGGGCCACACAACACCCGATGATGCCGCCACCGATAATCGCTATGTTAATTTTCTCGCTCATCTGAGATATCCGACTCTGGTATTAAAATTACCTTACGTGGCTATCTGGGAAGCTCCAATTGAGAATACCCCTGCTATGGTTCTCACCACGAAGAACACCAACCCGCCCGCCTCGCCTGAGCGTCTCGCGATGGCGGGCGTGGGATGCGCAAAGGGGGAAAAGGTAATTTTACTTTTATCCTTTCGTGTCCTTGGTGGTTATAAGTGCCTCACTTGAGCTTCTGCATAACCATATTATTTTATAACAACGGGCCAGAGGTGTCCATATATCTCTGGCAGCCCATTTTAATTAAATTGCTTCCATGTCTATGGCGTAAAAATCAACCGCATTCTGCCCGAACAATTTTAGCAGACGGTCCGGGTTTAATTTCCGCCGCAAAATCCGCTGTATTTCTCGATCCCAGGCATACGGCAGGTTCGGAAAGTCGCTGCCGTACATCAGGCGATCGGCCCGCATGGTCGCCAGATCAGGAACGTTGCAAAAGGGTAAATAGTCGGCCAGCGTCATGGTGGTATCCAGCCAAAGGTTGTCATAGTGCGTTATTAAGCGCTGATAGGCATCAAATTCGTCCGCCCCCAAGTGCGGCACACAGATCCGCAGATCGGAATACTCGGATAGCACCCGCTCCAAGCGTTCAGCGCTACATAATTCATAGGGATCACATGGATAGGCCGGGCTTTTAGGCTCCCGCCCGACATGCATGATGATGGGTTTGTCAGAAGCCTGACAGATCCGATAAATTTCGTGCATGGCCTCACCGAGCATATCAAAACATTGAACATGACAGTGCAATTTGACGCCCGCCAGTCCGGCGTCAAAGGCCTCGGCCAGGATTTGGCCTGTATTTTTTTCACCCGGAAAAACAGTTGCCATGCCGGTCAGCTGCGGATAACGGCGACATAGCGCCGACATGTAGCCGTTGAGCTCGCGGGCCACGCCCGCCCGGTGCGCGTAATGCAACCCGACGATGCGGCTGATTCCGTGCGCTAATAAAAATTCGACGATCTCAGTGGATTTTAAGCGATAGCGAATCGGCCAGCCGTATTGATCAAACCATTGCCAGATCGATTTAAACAAATGATCCGGAAAAAGATGTACATGGGCATCCACCACCGCCGGTAACGATTCCGGTAGACGTTCGGCTTCTGAATCATTCAGCGCCGGTAGGGGTGTTTGCAGAAGAGCAGCCATAGGAATTGTTTCTTATCAAAACAACTTGAGTATCGACAACATCTTTATTAGTTTATCTTGATTACAGTCGCAATAACCTTTTATACTAACTCATATTTGACCCATAAAGTAGTGCGGAGAATATTGGAAACAATTATACAAATTAAACAACATTGCGCCTGACACTAGCAAGCTTGGAGATGTGGCGTATAAGGGTGATGCAAAAATCCAATACTCCAGAACTCCAATGCTCCATCACTCCAGCTTTTATCAGGCCCAGTAAGATTTTTATGATCACCCGACATCGCATTTATTTCAAAAGCGCACACCAGATGGATGCCCTGCAGCGGGAATCGGTCGATCTGGTGGTAACGTCCCCGCCCTACCCCATGATAGAAATGTGGGATGCCCTATTTGCCAGCCAGAAAGCAGAAATCAATCAGGCCCTGGCAAACAACGACGGACGCAATGCTTTTGAGCTGATGCACCGCGAACTGGATGCCATCTGGCAGGAGGTCTGGCGCATTTTAAAGCCGGGCGGCATTGTTTGCATTAATGTCGGCGATGCCGCCCGCACCATCAATGGCCGATTTTCGCTATATCCGAATCATGCCCGCATGCTCAGCCAGCTTTTAAAATTGGGCTTTCAGTCCCTGCCCGTGATCCTGTGGCGCAAGCAGACCAACGCACCCAATAAATTTATGGGTTCGGGCATGCTGCCGCCCGGAGCGTATGTGACGCTGGAACATGAGTATATTCTGATCTTGCGCAAGGGTTCCAAACGTGAATTTACAAAGGAAACAGAGCGACAAAACAGACGCGCAAGCGCCTTTTTCTGGGAAGAGCGCAATCGCTGGTTTTCCGATGTGTGGATGGATATCAAAGGCGCCGCCCAGCACCTGGCCGATCACACAGCGCGACAGCGCAGCGCTGCCTTTCCGCTTGAGGTCCCCTATCGTCTGATCAATATGTTTTCTGTTAAAGGCGATGTCGTTGTCGATCCGTTTTTGGGAATTGGCACAACCATGTGGGCCGCAGCCGCCTCCGCCCGTAACTGTGTGGGCTATGAAATTGAAACCGGGCTGCGGGCTGAAATTCATGCAACCACCAATCAACTCGTGCCCTTTGCCAATGCGCGCATAAACCAGCGCCTCGAGGACCACATCAAGTACGTGAAGCAAAACAAAAGCCACCAGGAGCAATTCAAATACACCAACCGGCATTATCATTTTCCTGTCAAGACCCGGCAGGAAACGGAGATCTTCATTAACCCGCTGACAGCGCTTCAAACTGCCGGTGGCGATGCCTTTGAGGTCACTTATTCAATTGAAACAGCCAAATGATTTAAACGTCGCCGTGCCCACATTATACCCAGTCGACCCCGCAAATTAGACGCCGCCAGCGCCAGAGGCAATATTTTGATCGTCAGCGGCGTTAGGTAGCAGAGCTTGATCAGCGCCCGGTAGAGTTGTTCCATTTGATCGGCCTGGAGTTGGATCTGTTCACCGATCTGTTCAAAATTCCAACGACGCGCCAGTCTGACAGCCTCTGCCTTTCCTTCCCGCAGCGTCGCTCTGACCTCAAAGGGTCCGGTTGGTCGGTAAGGTTTGGTTTTTTGATTGGATAGAGCATTAACCGCTGCCTGTGCCAGGCCGATCCGCCAGGCACTGGCATCAAAGCTTTCTGGACCAGGAGATTTATCAATCGGAAAGCAATCCATATTTTCGATAACCGCAGTGGCCTGTTCACAGGCCACCGGACAGCCGGAAAAAAAGATCGGACGAATTCCCCAGGGGGCCAGCGAAGCGGCAAACAATTCGACTTCAGCCAAATAGCGGTTATTGAGGGTTAGGCGTGCAATTCGCGAAGTTAACGTATGGGCCAAAAATCCATCCGAGCCGGAGGCCGCATGCATTCCTAAGAACATAACGGCTTGGGTGCTTTCAGGGTTGCCAATTCCCGGTACAGGTCCGTGCCGGTATCCGGAGATGATGCGCGCGCGGGCATCAAACAGTTCCGCAAACAAATTATAGCCGGTGCGATGAAAATCTTTTATGGTTACGGTTTCAACACCCGCATCGAAAAGCGCGCTGACGACGCTGCTGACGTCTTGGCTCATACCCAGACAGGCCCGCGCCCACTCATCCGTCAAAAATGAAGCTGCTGCATAACTCCAGCAGGCCGAGCTTCCTTCCAGATCAGCCAGAATTAGAATGCGGGACAGGTGCTTGTCCATCTTGGTTCGTCTAAAATATTACCCTGATTTGGGTTAACAGTTCAGCGCCACCATGTTCTGTCTCAAAAAGCGAATCCCATGCCGGATCCGCAACCTTTTATCCGGTGACCTCCAGTGCTGGATTTGAAAGCGTTTGAATACGCTGTAAAACCGGGGGATGCGAATAATTTAAAAACACATAAAACGGATGGGGTGTTAGATTTGACAGGTTGTGAACCGACAGTTTTTTCAAGGCGCTGACCATCGATTCAGGGTCCCGGGTCGTTTCGGCCGCAAATTGATCGGCGGCAGCCTCATTGCGACGGGACCACAACTGCATCAGAAGGCCACTAAAAAAATCGATAGGTGCGTATAACATGGCAAAAAAGAGCATGCCAGCATAAACGGATTGCTGCGGCATGTAAAAAGCGTCGAAAAGCCCCTGATACGTGATAAACTGTCCCAATAAAAACAGCATTAGGCCTGTCTGCAAAATCCCCAAGATGAGTGACTGGCGAATGTGCTTTTTTTTGTAATGCCCCATTTCATGCGCCAATATTGCGACGAGTTCTTTAACCGTATGCTGTTTTATGAGGGTATCAAACAGCACAATTCGTTTGTGCCGGCCAAAACCGGTGAAAAAAGCATTTGATTTGGTCGATCGCCGCGAGCCGTCCATCTGATAAACATTTTCAAGTGGAAATTTGATGCCCCTTGCATATGCCAAAATGGCCGATTTAAGCTCACCGTCTTCCAATGGCGTAAATTTGTTAAACAGCGGCATAATCCAGGCAGGCGCGACAAACTGAACCATCAGCATATACAGCGTCACGCCGATCCAGCAATACCACCAGGCATGGGGCCCGGCATATTCGAAAAAGGCTAAAATTGCCGCCAGCAGGGGTGTTCCCAACAAAACGGCCAACAGCAAACCCTTCAGCAAATCCAACATATACGTGGCTGGGGTGGTTTTATTGAATCCAAAGCGCGCTTCGATGACAAAAGTAGAATAGATGCTAAACGGCAATGATAGAAGGCCTTTGAACAGCAATAAAATGCCAATGTAAATCAGGCCGCTATAGATCGGCCCCAGCTCGAAAGCGCGCACCCAGGCGTCCAACAGGGCAAATCCTTTGGCAAACCAGAAAACCAGCAGAACTATTAAATTGAAAACAGAAGCAAGCCAACCAAATCGCGTCTGGACCCTGAGATATTGCTGGGATTGCTGATAGCGCTCGGCATCATAAATGTCTTCAAAGCTTTTGGGCAATTCGGTGCGGAGGTTTTTTAGATTGAGCCCGTCAGCCAACAGATTCAATATAAGATCGGCCAGCAGAGCGCCGAGGATAATAAATGCAATTGCGTTCATGCAAGATCCTTCAGTTTGACCTTTTTATATCACTGATACGATCCAGCGGTCGTAACATTGCCAGTCAGAGGCTGGCCGGCTGCCGTAAGATAAAATTTTTCAGCGCAGCGTATGGTTGCGCCCCCACCAGAGTCTGCCCATTGAACAGAAAGGTGGGTACCGCCGTGACGCCTGTTTTGTAAGCCTGAGACCAATCCCGGTCTACGGCTTCCTTAAAAGCTCCTGAATCAAGCACCTCGCGGGCATCATTCCCATCAAGGCCAACCGATTCGGCGATGGCGATCAGGGTACCCATATCATAGATATTGTAACCCCGTGCGAAATAAGCCCGAAACACCGCATGATGAAATGCGTCACCCTTGCCGTTTTGCTCGGCCCATTTGCCCAGCTCCTGTGCCCGTCGGCTGTTATAGGTCATTTGCCGATCGCCAAAAGGCAACTGTAGATCTTGCGCCACCTGCTTTAGATGGGACAGCATTTGAGGAATGTCGAAATGGCGCCCGGCAAACAGATCCTGCAGAGTGCGGCCTTCGGGTGGCGTTTCAGGATGGAGCGGGAATGCCAGCCATTGGATAGCGATCTGCAAATCGCGTTGCAACTGTTCAACACGCCCGGTGATGAAATAGCACCAGGGTCAGATGTAATCCGAGAATATCTTTAGGACGGTCTGCCTTGACATTGTATCCTCATGAATCGGTGGTCTGCACCTGCGGTGATTGAAACAAAAATGGGTGGTCCCAAAAGAACCACCCAGCAGAACGAGGAGATTGAAGGAGGTTCATAAACAACCACCCCAGGGATAAGTTAAGTTGCCGTTTTAATCTGTCAAGATTTTGCATCGGCCCTGAGACCCATTGAGCCCAAAAAAAGCGGCCCATGGGGAATGGGCCACTTGGGATAGAGGAAAGTGTTAAGGGTTAAATTGATTGGTTAACCGATTAACGACTTCGCAGCATACGCTGCATAAAAAAAAATAATACCATGATGTGTCATGTCAAGCGATTATCATTGCCCTTCGCGACCCCGAATTATTTTTTTGACTATGCGCTGAAATTCTACCCCGAAACCATTGCGATTAGACCAGATGACTCTGGCGTAACGCCGAATAACATTGCCTTTTTTCCGATTGGGAATGGCCAGCTGAACGGGCGCACCAACTTCCAGATCGTCATTTTCGTTGGTTTTAAGGAAAAGACCGCTCAAACTAATATTTTTGACTTCTCCCGGATAGATCTTGCGACCCACTGCATACTTAACATGCAACGAACAGGGTTTACGCGGATATTTGCGGGATTCAATGCCTCTTTCAATGGGCCTGTCCAGTGGGTCGGTATCCAAAAAGCGAATGCCGTAACCATAGTAAAAAGACGATTTCTTCAATGGCCGGCGCCATTTTATGACCGCATGATAGCGCTCATAAACATCCGGGTCGGGGGTGTAGGGCGAATTGGGGATACCGATGTAAATATCGGCACCGGGGGTTAAAAAGTGATCGGTTTCAAAATAAAGCCCGAAGTCGCTGTAGTTAAACATTCGGGCTCCTTGTAACACACCCAATTTGGCATCCTCGAGAACAATAGGTGCCTGATAATCAAAGCGCGTATGATCTCTTTTTTCCGGATTTGAATTCATCAAATCACCTCAGGGGGTCTCATAGCACCATGAGATGATAAAAATCAAGTATTTATAGTGATTAATTTGCCGGTTGTTTGAATTTGTACTTTTCAAGAAGGTCCTGGATGGCTTCTTCGAGAAGATCATTTTGGCGTTTTTCGAGTTGTGCGGCCAGAATCCTGATTTCTTTGATTAAATCAGCATCCAAAGTGGTGTTATACATCTTTCTTTTTGCCATATGCATTATTTTCAATTAGGTATTAAGCGTTTTCTTTTGCATTGCAAAAGCACTTCGTGTTTAAAGGCTCTTCTGCCTACCGGCTAGTGATCGCAACGATATGCATCGGCAGCCGAACCCACCCGATAATCATACAGCCAAACAATATGCGTGGCGCCTAAGTTCGCTGCCCTTTGTAAAATCTCATCCTGATGCTCTGTCGGGCGATAATTATCCAAAATTCTTCCAGGATCGGTATTTTGCGCTAGGGTTGCAATGTGCTCACAGCCCTGAACCATAGGTTCTTCTGCAACTTTTACTGCTGGTATCGTTTTCATGCAGGCAGCTACGAACAAGATGCAAATGACCCAGAGTCCTTTTTTCATCAAATTAGCGCATCCTTCAGATAAAATCTAATCCCAGACAACAATACATCAAACGCACGCTGATTATGTTAATTATTGTAATATAAATAACAGTTTATGTCAAAATTTCCGGGCATTTCAAATTCCAATAATATCAATATCATGTTTAATAATAAATAGTTAAATAGATCTAAAGAAAAAAATACCGCCTGTTGATCGACCAAATTCAACCGTTCGCAAACACGGAGAGGCGGCGGCCTCAGGTAGGGTTCACCGCATTCAACAAATTGCCTGATTTAGAAGCTACACTGTCTTTGATGGGCGCATGCATTGGAAATGGGTGATGGGTTTTGATTTGAAGAATAATATAGTCGTATAAAAGTAAAAGTGATACTTTATATATGAATAATTAATATATTATAATCGTTTTATGAAATTACCAATTGATTCATGGACTATTTGGGCACCTTCCCCCAGTAAGATGCCGTGTCGCTCAAAATTGAATAGTACATATTCTTTTTCCGATGATCCGATCAATTCAAAAATTTTGCGCGATCCTTTAGGTTCAACGACAGGGTCGCCACTGGACTGAACAACTAAGGTCGGCACTTTAATATGGGTTAATCTCGGTTCTAAATCATCCATCAAGCGATCCACTTCCACCACCCCTGAAATCGGGTTGCGAATGTAATTGATATGCGCATTTTCGGGTTTGTTTTCAACAAATTCCTTTTTGGCGCCGTGCTGATGGGCTTTCTGCATAAGCCGATTCCACATGTCAACAGCCGGCGCAAAACGCGCTGAGAAATCTTTAAGACGCATGGGTGCGGCAACGGCAAAAACACCCGCCACGCCATCAATGCGATCGGCAAGATCCAGCGCCAGCGCTGCTCCGGTCGAAAAGCCACCGGCCACCACGCGCTCGCAAATATTGCTGATGATCGCATAACCGCGATCGACCGAAGATCGCCAGTCCAAATAAGAACGCATCGATAGATCTTCCGGTGACGTACCATGGCCCTTCAACCGCGGCACGTAAACCCAAAGCCCCAGGCGACCCAAATATTCGGCGAGTTCTTTGACTTCTAGAGGCGCGGCCATATAACCATGGGAAAGCATAACGCCCAGCTTTCTGGATCGGCCTTTGATCAGAAAAGGCATGCCCACCGACATCGGTTTTGTTTCCCCTTCAATTTTAAACGTGGCGTAGTCTTTTTCAAATTCAGCCACAGATGCGTCCATCAGGTGGCGGGCAACTTTACGGCGAATCCAAAACCGTGGTTGCACAGCCAGCCGGCTCACGATGCGCTGTAGCGGTTTAATGGGCTCAACGGCATTGGCGATTACATCAATGGGATTATCAATTCGGGCGCGATGAAAATCATATGCGGATGAAAATTTTGAGGCATCTTTGATAAGCCATTTGCCCTGACGGGAGAGGAGACCGGTATCAAGCGCCACCGTCAAAAAGTCCTGAAACTTGTGGTAGCGATCGTCGGTCAGCAAATGCACCTGATCGTCGTCGAAGCTGCGGTGCAAATAGATATCGGTTTTCTGCGGAATGTGAGTGCAGGCCAGAAACACGCGCCGACAAAGGTCCAGATCATCAATTTTTTTGGATCGCATCGCTCGCAGCATGGATGCAAACATATGATCGTGATTGACGGTGGTTAAATTGTAAATGGCGGCCATATAGCGTTCCATTAGCCGCAAGGCTTCAATGCGCATACGGGTCCGGGAAGGAATGGCATCATCAAAATTGATTCGCCTCTGCGCGGAAATATCCATATCAATCGGTGAGCATTGCAGACACTCGAATACCTGGATGGGTTCTCCGAAGCGGATATCAATATCAACCCCGGAGAGCAACATGGACCCCTCGGTCATCAGTTCTTCGATCAGGCGCTCGGGTAAATCCTCCACCAGGCGCACAGCCAGATTGCTCAGGATGTTTTCGCGGGCACGAATCGGATAATAAGTCAGGTTGACCGGAATAATATGGGTGTCGCCATTGATAACCGGTTCCAGATCCTGGATTTGGAACCGCTCCGCCAGATGCTTGACCTCATCAGAATTTTTGGCCCGCAATCTTCGCAGGCGCTGGCGATAGAATTCGGTCCGCAGCGCCAGTGTAGCTGCTCCCGTGTGCGGCGGGTGTTTGCCGCCGGCTGCTGAAACCATAAAACGCCCTTTTTCGATTATTTTTTTATTTTTGACCATACGGCCCTCCGGAAATATGATCCAGTTGGCCTCTCCGGTCAAAAGCGTTTTAACAATCAGACGATCCCGATCTGCATTTTTAGTGGAAACCGCACCCACTTTTTCCAGATAGGCGCCAAAGGCGCCTGTGAACAACTCGTAGGAAGCCAGCGACCAGACCGGAATTTTGGTTAAACGAAATATCACATAGGGCATCAGGAAGGTTTCAAGGCGTGTGAAATGATTGATGACAAAAATATTGGACCCTGCAGGGATATTGTTCTCACCGTGATAGGAAATCTGGGCTTTTGACAGATTGGTAATCGTTTTGATGGCCAGCCCTGTTGTGCGATATGCAAATTTGTTTAGCATTCCCTATCCCTTATATGTCCAATCGTGTGAATGCACCACATGCGGTGTTCAATGATCTCTAATTTTCATGCGGGTATTCGGCAGCCGTCCTCATCGTGCCCCTAAGCTCAGTAAATTCGGGGCATCTCCCCATTACGATCATATGGGATAATGAATCGAAAATCAATAAATTGAGTTCGGAATTTGCCATGGATCTGCGTCTTTCATCTG
>JASFIV010000122.1:0-13135 GCA_050122475.1 Desulfobacterales bacterium
CAATGCGTTTTCTACCAGCCCATCTATCTCCGTCATCAGTCTTTCTGCTTCTATCATATTTTGGGCTAAATTTCCAACCTTACCTGGTTGTTGGCTTTGAATGAAGACGGTCGCCCATACGACGATAATGGCGGCGGCGACGGCTGCAGCGCTAAAAGCAAATTTCCAGTTTAAAAATGGCCATCTAACCCTGTCCGCAGCAAGCGTCACCCGCCGCTGTGGTTCAGGTGCATAGCGCCTGGCCAGTTGCCCCAAACGTGCCAGTTCCTGCGCGAAACGCTCCTTTTGTAAACGACAGTGTGAGCATTCGTTCAAATGCTGCTTCAAGCGCTGGGACAGATCGGTTTCATCAATGACTGCCTGCAGGATCTCGTTTTCGCCCAGATGCGAAGACATTGACTTATGATGACTCACGCTAAGTCCTCCTGAAGAAATTGACGTAATTCTTTTTCTTCTTTAAATTTTGCCAAAGCCCGATATAAATGGGTTTTTACGGTGCTTTCACTTTTCTTCAATATGTGGGCAATTTCAGCGATATTCAAATCGTCCATAAATCGCAGCATAAAGACTTCGCGTTCCATTTTCGATAGTTTTTTTGCGATGCGACCCACCTGCCGCCAGAAGTCTTCTTTTAAAACCTGCTCCAGTGCTTCAGGGTTTTCGCGGCGATCATCTGCTTCCGGTTGAATTTCTGGTCCTTCATCGGATGATTTAAAAATGGATCGAACTCTTTTCTTGCGAAGGTAGTCATTTACTCTGTTCACGGCAATCGTATACAGCCAGCTGCGAAATCGCTGCGGTTCCCGCAGCCGGGAAATGCTGCGATAGGCACGAACAAACACGTCCTGGGTCAAATCTTCAGCATCCATTTGTCTGTGTATGCGATAGTATATCATGCGATATATGTCTCCCTGATAGCGATCAATCAGTTGATCAAAAGCCAAGCGGTTACCGTCTCTGGCTTTTTCTACCAGTTGAGTCAGTTGCGGTGCAACGTTTTGAGAGCCAGACGCATTATGTGTTGATGGATTCATTGTTGAGTATCTGCCAGGTTATCCACTTACAAGAATAATGCTTCCGATATGCGTTTTAATCATAATGGCTCAAGATACGAATGTCCACAACTGTTATGCGTTGCTTTTATATTAAACCTCAGCTGACACCTATTGCTGTTGTTTATTTCGGGCCTGGTTGTTTCCAGATGTGCCAGCGATGCCGGTCAGAGCGGTAACGGTGGCGTCGATCGGGTTGCGAGTGCCTGGATGCATAATGGCTGTTATGCTTTAGGCGCCAAATGTGCCGATCGGATTTATACAACCGGCGGTTTATGCGTTTTCTTTCTTTGGCGGATAGATGTCCATCCCGGGTCAAAGACCGAATGTAGCGGCGAATTTTATGCTGCTCATGCATCAGACGCCGGGTTTCATGCCGGGTCAGCTGACCGTTGTTAAAGCCGTGCCAGATTTTCTTTTGCTGTTCAATCAGACGCTTTTGATATGTGGCGGCCCAGGAGGGCATACTGAAAATGAACCCTGCCAGACCTATGATAGCCAGTGCTGCTAAAATTTTTTTCATTTTTCATTCCTTCCTGTGTTCGACGTTCTGCCTGCAAAGACGTGAATAAGGGGCAAATGGTTTACAATTAAACCGACACTAGTGGTGTTAGATTTAGGCCATACGCAGTTTTGTGCCGGGAAATTAGATGATATTCTGCTTGCATAACAACGGATTCCTTTGTATGAATGCTCCTTTACCGGAAATTCACCGCTTGTCATTATAATGCTCCGAAAAAAGGATGGCGGCATAAGTGTTATGGCAAAAAACGTTAAGCTATCGGAACGTTTTTTGACAACGACTATAAAAGGGGATATGGCGTTTAGTGGACTTTGAACTATCCAGCAGCAAACAACTTCCGCTATCCAAGTTCGGTATCGGTGAGGTGGCATCATTTATTGCCCGTACCCAGCGATCCGATGGAGAGATACCGTGGGCTGTGGGTCAAAAATCAGATCCCTGGGATCACATAGAATCCGCTATGGGTCTGAGCGTGGGCGGGTATTATAAGGAGGCCCGGCACGCGTTCAGGTGGCTGGCCGAACGGCAACTGGAAGACGGCAGCTGGTATACGGCCTACCGACAGGGGGTTGTCGAAGATAAAACCAGAGATGCCAATCTGTCTTCATACATAGCGGTGGGCCTATTTCACCATTTTTTGATAACCAAAGACCTTGCCTTGCTCAAGCAAATGTGGCCTACGATTTTCAGGGCCATCCATTTTGCCCTGAGCTTACAAACTCCCAACGGAGAGATTTACTGGGCCATAAGCCCCAAAGGCAACATCGATCGCATGGCCCTTTTAACGGGATCCAGCTCCATTTACATGAGCATCAAATGCGCACTGGCCATTGCCAAAGTACTGGGTCTTTCCGTGCCATCATGGGAACGCGGCTGTCTCAAACTGGCAGACGCCATTAGAAACAAACCCTATTTGTTCAACATGACCAAATCGCGTTTTTCAATGGATTGGTTTTATCCGATTCTGGCGGGTATCATCACCGGCACGGACGCTCAAAAGCGGATCGACAGATACTGGAAAAAATTTGTTGTAGAAGACCGGGGCGTGCGTTGCGTATCAGATAAGCCCTGGGTAACCATTGCCGAAACCGCGGAGCTGACGCTAGCGCTGGCTGGCATGGGCAACCTGGAACTGGCCAGAATTGTATTTAACTGGATCAGCGACCGGCGCTATGAGGATGGATCCTACTGGTGCGGATTTACCTGCCCGGATCTGATCACCTGGCCGAAGGATAAAATCACCTGGACCAATGCGGTGACATTGATAGCCGCAGATGCGATCTATAATCTAACTCCTGCAAGCGTGCTGTTCAGCCATCAATTCTGGGCGACATCTGCGCTTTCGCCATTTGTTGATCGCGCTTAAGGGATTCCTTTTATCCAGGGACAAGATACATGCGCAAAGATCACCGCCCCTATGCCATCAAAAAAGCGGTTTTGAAGTTCCAAAAATTTTACAGCGCGCATTTCTTAAAGCCTCATTTTACCGCCCTCGGAAAATCCGCAACCATTATCAAGCCCTGGTATGTGGAAGTATTCGGGTCTCCGGTTTCTATCGGCGATCATGTTACGATTGTTGCAACTTCAGACCACAGGGTGCGCCTGTCTGTTTGGTCAGACAAACAGGTGAGCGGACAAATTCAAATCGGCGACTATGGTATTATCTGTCCGGGCGTTAGAATCAGTTCGGCTTCAATAATACATATCAGTGACAACTGCATGCTGGCCAGCGGTGTTTATCTGACCGATTCCGACTGGCATGATATTTATAACCGGATTGCTTTTGGTAAAACGGAACCGATTCACATAGCTGATAATGTCTGGATTGGAGACAGTGTCATTGTCTGCAAAGGTGTGTCCGTCGGTGAAAATTCCATCATCGGGGCCGGGTCCGTGGTCGTGAATTCGATTCCGCCAGACTGCATCGCAGCCGGAAATCCCGCCAAAGTCATCAAGCACCTTGATCCGCAAAAAGCATTGACGACCCGCCAGCAATGGTTTTCAAAATCCGCCAACCTCTATGCCGAAATTGACCAACTGGATCGGGAGTTGCTGCGTGAAAATACGCTGCGGCATTGGTTGCGCTATCTGTTTTTTCCGCATCGGGGCGATTAAATATAGGTGTCAGTCCTCTGGCCTCTGGCTGCTGGCTTCTGGCAACTCGCAACTGATTCCCTGCTTTCTGCCAGGTGCAAGAAGCAAGAAGCCAGGAGCAATAAGGCTTGAAACCTTTAGTTTTGAGCACCCCTCCGATCCACCAGATAAAATCCCCCGAAACATACGCCGCCGGCGAAGGCAATCAGACTGCTGATCATAAACAGGGCAAAGGAACCGCTGATTTCATATAGGTAGCCATTGAAAAAGAAACCCACCATCAAACCCAGGCCATAGCTGACGGCATTGTTGACCGCCTGCCCCAGGGTCTTGGCCTTGTCGGGTGTGAGGCGATCAATATAAAGGATGCTGGCAATGTGAAAGGTGCCATAGGTTATGGCGTGCAAAACCTGGGAAAGTAAGATGACTACTGCGGATTGGGCCCAAAAAAGAACAAACCACCTCAGCGCGGCGACCATAAATGAAAAAATCAGGACAGATTCCAGTGAAAAGCGCCGAAAGATTTTTTCGGATCGGATCATCACCAGAATTTCTGCTGCGGATGCTAATGCCCATGTTAATCCAATAAAGGTGCTGCCGTATCCCAGATTCTCAAGGTGAATCGAAAAAAAACCGTAATAGGCCCCATGGCTGACCAGCATCAAAAAAGCACAAAATAAAAATACCAGGACGCGACCATTAAGCAGACTTTTTGCCCCCTTTGACAGGCCTTTTCTTTTTAGCGGTTGAATGGCAGGGATTTGGGTCGAAATCAAAGCGAACATCAACGATCCGGCTAAAATGAGAACAACGATAATCTCTACAGAATACAGGTCGATGATCTTACCCAGCACCAGCACAACAGCGATAAAACTGATGGACCCCCAGACGCGCAGATGGCCATAACTTTTTTTCTCCTTTCCCAGAATGTCCATGGTGAATGCCTCCAGAAAGGAGATGATGGGGGCATAGAACATCCCATACAGAATGGTGATGGCCAGCATGGGACCAAAGTCAACCGTAAAAAGATATTGCATCCAGATCAGAGCGCTGCAAAAACTGCACAGAATATAAATGGAGCGGCGGGCACTAAGGCGATCCGCCAGAGCACCCCATATGAGAGGGAAAACCACCATTGCGACCGAACGGACAGCAGATAATATTCCGATGTTCAGGCCGCTGAAGCCCAGATGGTAACAGTACAGGTTAAAAAATGGCAAATACATCCCCAGTACGCCAAAATACAAAAAGTACTGGGAACCGATAACAAGTCTATCTGTCGGCTTGTTTTCGGTGGCCATAGCCGATTCATACGGCATTTATGCGAAAAGGGCAATGCCCTTGTCAGGGGTCAATTTTTATTGTCCGGGCAGCCGTACCCGCTCGATGAAAGGCGGAAATGAAATGAAAAGGTGTTGTGCGCGCAGCGCGGGTGGGGGTCACAAAGAAAAGCCGCGGGGCCCGGTGGGGCCAGACCCCGAACTTGTGCTAATCGATTGTGACGGTGACCTGTTTTGCCTTTTCTGCCGTGGGTTTTGGGACCACGATCGTTAATACGCCGTTTTTAAAGGCTGCTTTAACCTGCTCTGGCTTGATTGACTCTTGCAGCGTAAACGACCGCTGGAATTTGCCGAAGGAGCGTTCTTTGCGATAGTATTGTTCGTCTTTAACTTCCGGATCAAGAAGCCGTTCACCTTTGAGGGTCAGCACATTATCCTTAACTTCAACCGATACATCTTCTTTTTCAACGCCGGCCAACTCTGCTTTCAGGATAAAACCTTCGGTCGTTTCATAAATATCAACCGGTGGCCGCCAGTCGTAGATTCTGCCGTCATCGTCCAGCTCACGCGAGCTATCAAAGGATTCGTTGAAAATTCGATTAATACGATCCTGTAAGGCAGCCACGTCCCGAAAAGGGTCCCATCTTACGATTGGCATAATAGAACCTCCTATATTTTATTAATTACTTCGCCCGGAACGTAATCATACATGTATTCTTGTCAAGCTTTACAAAGTATGTAATCAGTGTTATTTTGACGTGATTTCTATGATCCAAATTAAACTATCTTTTTAGCATTTAGGAGTCGGCGATGGAATTTATCAAAATTAGAATTGCCGAAGATTTTGGGCATTTGGGTTCTAACCTGGAAAAAACAATCGAAGACATGTTTCGATCAATGAGTCCGGCTTTTACACTTGCCGAGCGTTCCTGGAAACCGCCGATGGACATGAATGAAACGCCGGATGAAGTTGTTATCGTTGCAGAGGTTGCTGGAGTCGAGAAGGATGATCTGGAAGTCGAAATTAGCAGTAAGGCGGTTCGGATAAAGGGAAACCGGATTGCCAGGCATTGCACCGATCAAACCACTTACCGGCTGGCAGAAATTCAATACGGCCGCTTTGAAAGAATTCTCTATCTGCCCGCACCCATCGACCCGGAAGTCGTGTCTGCCGGTTATACTAACGGCCTGCTCGAGATTCGACTGGCAAAATTGCCGATCGAAAAGACCCATAAAATTCCCATATCAGACGGATGATTTAAAACTGGCAGATTTTTTGTCAGATTTCAAATACCGACTAAAAGTCAATTTAAGCAAGAACCAGACGACCCTTCTTGGAGGAGCTCATGACGGATCAACCTGATCAAAAACCAACGCCGGATATTAATCCCGAAAAAATTCCCGAACTACTGCCAATCCTGCCGTTATTTGATGCAGCCCTGTTTCCCAAAATGGTACTGCCACTGGTGGTCATGCAGGGTGAATCGGTGCGCCTGGTTGATGAGGCCATGGCACAAAATCGGATCATCGGGCTGGTGGTATCCATGAAGCCCGAGGAGGGAGGCAAGCCGGACCGCAGCGATCTATCGTCGATCGGGACCAGTGCCCTCATCTTGAAAATGGCCAAGACCCAGGATAATCGAACCCAGCTTCTGGTACAGGGTCTCCATCGGTTCAAAATAAAATCCTGGGAAAATAGCAGGCCCTACCTTCGTGCACGAATCCAGGTGCTGGAAGAAGATGAGACCAAGGGCAAGGAAACCGAAGCGCTCATGTCCAACCTTATCGGCCAGTTTATGCGTATCGTGGAGCTTTCCCCGGGGCTGCCCCCGGAGATCGGCCAGATGGCCAAATCGATCCCTGAGCCCGGCACGCTGGCGGATATGGTTGCCTCAACCATTAATGCCACTCCCCAGGAAAAACAAAAAGTTCTTGAGCTGCAAAATGTAAAAGAACGGCTCAAGGAAGTAACCCGACTGGTAAACCATCAGCTGAGCGTCCTCGAACTGGGCAATAAAATTCAGAGCCAGGTCAAAGGAGACATGGACAAGAGTCAGAAAGAATATTACCTCAGGCAACAACTCAAGGCCATTAAAGAGGAGCTGGGCGAAAAAGATGAGACCCAGGTCGAAATCGAAGAGTACCGGGCTAAAATCGAAGAAAAAAATCTTCCGCCCGAAGCCCACAAGGAAGCCGAACGCGAACTGGACCGTCTGGCCAGAATGCACCCGTCTTCTGCCGAATACACTGTTGCGTCAACTTATCTGGACTGGATAACGGCTTTGCCCTGGCACGACAGCACACCGGATAATGTTGATATTAAAAAGGCTCAAAAGATCTTGGATGAAGATCATTATGGGCTGGAAAAACCCAAAAAGCGCATTATAGAATATCTTGCCGTTCGTAAGTTAAAGCCCGAGTCAAAAGGGCCGATTTTATGTTTTGCAGGCCCTCCGGGCACCGGTAAAACCTCGTTGGGGCAATCGATTGCTCGGGCGCTGGGTCGTAAGTTCCATCGCATTTCTCTGGGCGGCGTCAGGGACGAAGCCGAAATCCGCGGACACCGGCGGACCTATGTCGGTGCGCTTCCGGGCAGGATTATACAGGGTTTGCGACGGGCCGAATCCAACAATCCGGTTTTTATGCTCGATGAAATCGATAAGGTCGGCAGCGATTTTCGCGGCGACCCGTCTTCAGCCCTTCTGGAGGTGCTCGATCCCGAACAAAATTTTTCTTTTTCCGATCATTATCTGGATGTCCCCTTCGATCTTTCCAAGGTGATGTTTATTACAACCGCCAATATTTTGGATACCATACCGCCGGCTTTGCGGGATCGTATGGAAGTTTTAATGCTGCATGGGTACACCCTGGATGAGAAGCTTAAAATTGCCAAACGCTATCTTATTCCGCGCCAGCGGGATGAACATGGCTTAAATGCCAAGCAGATTAAATTTAGCCAGGGCGCGCTGAAACAAATCATTTCCGGCTACACCCGCGAAGCCGGGCTTCGCAACCTGGAACGGGAAATCGCCAATGTTTGCCGCGGCGTGGCCAGCAAAATTGCCACCGGCAAGGCCAAATCGGTAACCATTAACTTAGACGATATTCACGAATACCTGGGACCCATCCGGTTTACTTCTGAAACCAAGTCCAGGGTGTCGACACCGGGAGTGGCCACCGGCCTTGCCTGGACACCCACCGGCGGTGAGCTTCTTTTCATAGAAGCCACTGCCATGAAAGGTAAAAAAGGATTAACGCTTACCGGACAGCTGGGTGATGTGATGAAAGAATCGGCAACAGCGGCTTTGAGTTTTATCCGCTCAAATGCGAAAAAATTAAATGTCGATGAAGATTTTTTTGATAGCCATGATTTGCATATTCATGTGCCGGCCGGGGCGATACCCAAAGACGGCCCCTCGGCCGGTGTCACCATGCTAACCGCCTTAACTTCGCTGCTTACCGGCAAGACGATCCACAAGGATTTGGCAATGACCGGTGAAATTACACTCAGAGGCCAGGTTTTGCCGGTTGGTGGAATCAAAGAAAAAGTTTTGGCCGCTCACAGGGCCGGCATCAAGGAGATCATCCTGCCGGATTGGAACCAAAAGGATCTCGAGGACGTCCCGGAAAAGGTCAAGAAAGAAATCCGCTTTCATTTTGTCGATAAAATGAGAGACGTCCTGGAACTGGCACTGGATGGCCGAAAGCGGCCTACCCGCAAAAGGCAATCCCTAAAGCGCAAGCGCTAATACCTGACAGATAAAATAGGTATGGGCTTCTTCATCTGAATGCGCGATGCCCCCTGGTGGGATCAACTGTTTTTAGCGCTGAAAGAATCGATGGTTATGTGCGGAATCTTACGTGTACGCAACCACTTAAACAAATTTTGTTTAATCCTGGTGTGCGCCTGCGTTGCTGTCTGGGTTTACGGTTGTGCGCGCAACACCCCATCATCATCTCAACCGCCGCCGCCCAGCAAACCCGGCCATCCAAAACCCTATAAAGTCCTCGGCAAATGGTATCAGCCATTGCCTCATTCCGATGGCTTTCGCCAACACGGTCTGGCCTCTTGGTACGGACGCGATTTTCACGGTAAAAAGACCTCCAACGGTGAGATTTATAACATGTATGCAATGACCGCGGCGCATAAAACATTGCCGCTGGGCACTTATGTGCGTGTGCATAACCTGGAAAATAAACGCAGCACTGTGGTTCGAATCAACGACCGTGGCCCATTTGTACGCGGCAGAATAATTGATTTATCCTACTCGGCTGCCAAAGAAGTCGGAATTGTCGGTCCGGGGACGGCCCGGGTTGAAGTGGTTGCCTTGGGTAAACGGACAACATCTTCCAGTAATACGGCTTCGACCTACACGCAGGGTGATTATTACACCGGCAATTTTACCTTTCAGGTCGGCGCCTTTTTGAGTCGCGAAAATGCTGAAAGACAAAGGCGTCAGCTGGCTCAACGTTACAAAAATGCGCATATAACGGTTTATGATCGTGGCGATCAAATCTTTTATCGGGTTAGGGTCGGAAGATTTACCAGCCTGGAGGAGGCCGTGGAGCAGGAAAAAATTCTCATACAGGATGGATTCACCGATCCCATTCTGGTGGCCGAATAATCAGGTTTTCTTCAGGTTTTCATAATTTATGCAAATTTGTAATTTTTAGAAACCAATTGGTTCTTTAGATCCTTGTAGCGGCTGCGGGCTTTGATATTCCATTCGTTGAGATTTTGATTGATGCAAGAGAAAAATTTGGGAGCTTAATATTTTGCTAAAGAAAGTGGTTTTTCTCGATCGGGATGGAACGATCAATCAGGACTCTGCTGATTACATTAAAAATTGGTCGGAATTCGTTTTTTTGCCGCGCAGTATCGAAGCGATGCGCGATCTGACCGCTGCCGGTTTTACGATCATTGTTATCACGAACCAGTCGGCCATTCCACGCAAGCTGATTTCCCCGGCCGAACTTGAAAATATTCATACGAAATTAAAAGCAGCTGTCAGATCCGGGGGGGGCAACATAAGCAATATTTTCTTTTGTCCGCATATGCCCACAGACGGCTGCAATTGCCGTAAACCCCTGCCGGGCTTAATTATCCAGGCTCAGGAAAAATATCAGATTGACCTGGCCGCCAGCGTAATGGTCGGTGACAGCGCAAAGGACATCGAGTGCGCCCATAACGCGGGTTGCGGTCATTCAATCCTGGTAAAGACCGGAAACTATCGAGAAGCCGCAGCGCGTCTGACAGCTGCAAATCTGGCTGCCGATTACCTGGCGGCAGATCTATATGAAGCGGCCGAGTGGATTATGGCTTTATCGCACTAGCTGCAGATAAAATCTTCGTTGACAAGCCAATTGGTCTTCGATAATCGGGAATTCAATGCAGGATTTTCTTAAAAAATTTGAACGCATCATCGTGTTAAGCCTCATTACGATGATGGTGATCGTGGTGGTGCTGACAACCGTCGAGTTGGGCTGGATCATTATACGTGACATCATCACACCGCCCATCATTCTGCTGGAAATCGGAGAGATTTTGGAAATATTCGGTTTTTTTCTGCTTGTGCTGATCGGTATCGAGCTGCTGGAAACCATCAAAGCGTATTTGGAGACCCACGTCGTTCATGTAGAGATCGTATTGGAAGTGGCCCTGATCGCCATTGCCCGCAAGGTCATCATCCTGGACATCAGCAAATACGAGAGTCTGACCCTGGTTGGTGTGGCCGCCCTGATATCGGCGGTTGCCTTGGCTTTTTGGGTCACCAAGCGGCACCTGAGTCGAAAAAAAGAGATGTAGCGCTTATGAAAAAAAAGCGACGCGTCTATCAGGAGGAGGCCAAAACGCGGCATACGGCGCATTGGGACTGGGATTATCTCTCCTGGGAAGAAATTGAGCGTCGTCTCAAAGAAGCGGGCGTTAAAGAAGAAAAACGAACACCACCGATTGGGAAGATCCATAAGAAAAGACGGGCGACCCACGGCATCTGGATCGGACTCGGCCTGCTGGCGGTCGCCATGCTGCTGCTATGGGTGATGATCCGCTAGCCGCGGATAGGGATATCTTTCATGCCAGCGGCCGAAAGCGGAATTGCAACGATCTGCAGCGACAGGCCGGTTAAAGAAATCCCAGCGGATTTCACCGAAATGCAAATACAATCCATTGATATTTTTATGTTTTACGGTTCGATAACGGCCGGTCGGTCGCCTTGACGAGCGCGTTGCTTGACGCCTGTCGATCCAATTATTATTATTCCTTAACATTTTTTTTAAGCTTGAAACGTCAATTCCAAAAGATAAGTAAAACACGCTTTAAAACAGCTATTGCTTTCATTGAGCCGGGGAGTTACTGATGGAAATCATTTTTGTATTGGCAGCGACCGCCCTTGTGTTCGCCCTCTTTATCCTGGCCTTTTTTGTCAAAGGCAGTTCCGAGAGAAATGAATTGCCGAAGCCAACGTGTGCCCGATGCGATTGCCACCGCAATCAAGAGCAGCACGCGCTCTCTTTTATACGTCATAAAAAAAATGAAAAAAGCATTCGGTCTTAATTCCGGATCGATGCTAGACAACCCCTCCATTTTGCGAGTCGTCCGGCACCCGAAATGATGTTGCTAGGCTCGGAACCGGGTGCCCATGACATTGGCAATATTGACAACTTAGACCTTTTTCGTTATCTGGAGATCCTGTAATCTGTCGGAATCCAGTGACAGCCCGCTTATCCACTTAATGCATTCGGGGAAAACTGTGTTCGCATCAACGCATTCTGAAAACGACTGGAAATCCGATTAAAATGACCCCGATAAAAAACATCCGAATTAAAAAAGGTTACAATCCGAGGGTCCTGGGAGCACCGGGCCCCGCATTACAGAAGACTGAGCCGCCAACTCACGTGGCGCTGTTGCCCGAACACATCCCCTTTTTAAAGCCTCGTTTGAAGATCAAAACAGGCGATCGCGTTGCCCGGGGTTCCCCTCTGGTTGAAGACAAGCGCAACACGGAGATTCAATTGCTATCTCCGGGCGGCGGACGTGTAGCCGACATCCGTTTCGGACCGCGTCGAGTGATTCAAGAAATCATCATCCAATTGGACCAAAGCGAAAAAGCAATCGAATTTGAGCGTTACCGCCGGGCCGATATCGACAAAATGAGCCGGGATCGGCTGGTTCGGAGCCTCATCGAGGGGGGGGTCTGGTCGTTAATCAGAGAGCTGCCCTTCAGGGATTATGCGCGACCTGATTTTGTCCCACCGGCTTTGTTTGTCAGCCTCGGCCGCCTTGAGCCCTTTCATCCGGCACCTGAAGTTTATCTCCCCGGCAACGAGGCGCTTTTTCATTTCGGATTGAACATTCTGCACAAATTGGCCGACGGCCGCGTATATGTCTGCCGGCACCGGTCGAATACAGCATCGGCCTCTTCACTGGACGGTTTGGTCAATTTGATTTATTCGGGCAACTATCCCGCCCACGACCCGGGCGTGTTGTTGTACCGCATGAAGTCCACACCGGAGGAAAACCGCGCCTGGTATATTGACGGCCAGGATGTCATGCTGATGGCCCGGATGTTGCGCGATGGCGCCTATCCCACTGAACGCGTCGTATCCCTGGGCGGATCCGGTGCGTCTCAACCCCAGCATGTGATCGCCCGCATGGGAGCACCGCTGTCCGTCATTGCCGCTGACCAGACCAATGCCGAAAACTTGCGCTATGTTCAAGGCGGCATGCTGACCGGTTACAGCGCCTTGCCCCAGTCGCACCTAGGTTTTTTTGAGACGGCCCTCAATCTGCTGCCCGAGGGCGATCACCGAGGCGAGCTGCTGGGCCTTTTCAATCCCGGTTATCGCAAGCCCAGCTTTTCAAGGGCATTTCTTTCCGCGCTCAACCGTGAGGCGCTCGAAGTAGACTGCAACATGCACGGCGGCGAGCGCGCCTGCATCGCCTGCGGCTACTGTGCCCAGGTTTGTCCGGTCGACATTTTCCCCCAGTTCACTTACAAGGCCGTTCTAGCCGAGGAGATTGAAGAATCTCTCGAACACGGCTTGCTGGACTGCGTCGAATGCGGTTTGTGCTCATACGTCTGCCCTTCCAAAATCGAACTGTTTGAAACGTTGAAAAACGCCAAAGCGGCGTTTTACAGAGAAAAACAACAGGTACGCCGATGAAGCGCATTGATAGATTCTTT
>JASFIV010000123.1:0-13121 GCA_050122475.1 Desulfobacterales bacterium
TATACAAACTGCTTTTTCCAGGATGCTGGATACAGGGCGCCAATAAGCCGGGCGAAGGAGATGCCGCCGACAACCGAAAGGGCAAGACCATCCACGTCTTGGAATTCCTCATATTCATAAAACACTATGAATACTAATGTGCCCAAAAATAATCCTGCGGAAATAGGCCGTGCTGCAAGAAACCGCCAGCGCTGCGAGTCGTTCAACACCGTCCGGTTTCGATATACGGCGATGATTACGATCAGAGTAAATAAAATCTGAAGAAATACGATCAATCCCTCTTGATCAAAGAATCGGTCGTCTATCCATGAAGTCTCAAACAGACCTTTTTGGAATGCATACCACAGCTCGCTTGAATACTGAGAAAAATACCCGGAGGAAAACATCGGGGGCGATACGGTGACCCTGACACCGGAGCGAGCGGCTAAGATCAAAGCGTCTAATTCTGCTCTAATAGAAAATATTTTGGCTTGAATAGTGCCTGCTCTGTCCTGGATTGTCAGCATCGAACCCAATTGTGACTGGATGATTCCCAAAGCCTTGTCGATCGTGTCCTCTGCCTTTGCAAAGATCGATTTGAGTTGTTCGAAATCACCATCTTCTATCAGAGCAGCTTGCCATTCTTTCCATTGTTGCTTTTCGGCCTGCCAATCGTTTCGCCAAACGCCAAACCGATGAATCGTTTCTTGAAGGGGTTTGCTGATTTTTTCGAGTAATTTGTTTTCGCGCTCGATGACCTTTCTGATTTCCACAAGTTTATTCAACTTGATATTCTTGGAATCTTTTATCTGTTGTAATGTAGCAGCCGGATTCTTTAGATTTTCTTCGATCCCGGTGTACTTTTCTTCCAATTCTGAGATATCCAGTATGCCAGTGACGCTATTTTCAAGCATCGCCAGGTCTCCGGATAATTGTGCCGCTTTTGGTATGATATTGGCCAGATCCGGTGTAGACTTAGATACATCTTGTTTAGATTCTGGGACTTGCTCCACATTGGTTGGATCTTGGGCCAACACATTGCTTGACATCAGAATTACGGCTATCGGCAAGATGAGCCTAAGAATTTTTTTTGCAGAATGTCTCATGAACGAACTCCGATCAGGCTATATTTGCAATTCAGATATTGCCTGGTAAATCCTTTCATTTTTTTTGAACCTTTGCGCAACTGATCTTTCTTTAAATCCATTTTTGCTGAAATTAGTGCAATATACGTGATCCTAAAGTTGTTTGCCTGATAATGGCTGTGCCTTTACTGAAATAGGCCCTGATATATCGCCCGCCTTTCCTTACCCCATTTTGGACAATAGGCCGGTTTTCCCCGCATAACAAGTTGAAAACACGCATCGCATTTCGGGCTGCACTTTATGATTGATCGATCCTCACCTTTTCTGGCCTTTTGGGGCCAGTCAGGATCGACCCATAGCATACGGGCTAATCCGATTAGATCCGCTTTTTTCTCTCTCAAAATTGATTCGGCTTTCAACGGCGTTGAAAGCCGCCCCGCTGCAATGACAGGAATGTCCACATTTTTCTTAACAGCGGCGGCTAAAGATACCATGTAACCGACTCTTTTGGATTTTTTAACAATTTCCGGCAGTAAAAACGATTCATATGTCCCCCCCATGGCAGAGAGGTAGGCAACGCCCTCTTGCTCCAGGTGTCTCGCCAAAAAAATGGACTCTCTCTCTTTAAGTCCGTCGGGAAGCCACTCGTCGACTAAAAAACGGTACCCGACCGGGTAATCTCCCACAGCATCTTTTACCCGTTTTAAAACTTCAAGCGGGAACCGAATCCGATTTTCAATGGGGCCGCCGTAAGCATCGGTGCGCTTATTTGTTCTCGGAGATACAAATTGAGCAAGCAGGTAACCGGTACCCCCGTGAAGCTCCACCAGATCAAATCCGGCTTTTTGCACGCGCAGGGCAGCCTTGGCAAACTGCTTCTGGATAGTGATGATCTCTTTTTTGGTAAGTGCACGAGGGGTTTTTCCAAATGCCGGAATGGCTGACGGCGCCACCGATTCTGAAACATGGGCAAATCGTCCTGCGTGGTTGATCTGAAGACCGGCAAGGCTCTTTCCCACATGGATCGCATCAGCAAGTGTTTCTAAGCCTTTTAAATACCGATTGTGGTCACACCGGATGGTTCGGTGTGAGCCGCTACCGCTGGCTGTTATGCTCGCATTCTCAGCCATAATCATTGCCGCCCCGCTTTTGGCCATCTCATGATAATGGTGAAGCAGCAGCTTTGACATTCGACCGCCATCGGCGGCGTATCCCAGATACAAAGGTGCCATTGTGATACGGTTTTTGAATCTAAGTCCGTTCAGATGCAAAGGCTTGAACAGGTTTTGGTATACGGGCTTTTGCATGTTTCCCTTTCTGCTAGCTGTCTGCATTAAATAAAAATAGCAAACTTGTTTTTGGAAAATTGAACGATGAAATTCTGGACAATTGCCGGATTCGTCATCATAAAAACCCGAGTCTCGTCAGAAGGCACGGCAGTCAGACTGTCTGATAACCCCCTTGGGTTCAGCGGGGCACATTATCATCCGGGGGTTTTACCCGAAAAAAGATGCTGTAAAGGGCCGGAACATAGTTTAGCGTAAACATACTGCCGATGCCCAGTCCGAAAAACATGATGCTGGCCATGCCGTAAAAAAGCGGATCGCGATTGATGATCAGGGGTGAGAAACCGAGCATGGTGGTTGAGACCGAAAGCAGGATCGGTCGGAAGCGGCTGACCGCCGAATTGATCACGGCATCGTAGGGCGTCTGCCCCTCGCGCCGGTTTTCCTCGATTTTATCGATCATGACGATACCGTTGTTTACAATCGAACCGGCCAGGGCCAGCAGCCCGAGGATGACCATAAAACCAAAATCGGCCTGCATCACCAGCAGGCCCACCACCGCACCGACAATCACCAAGGGCATGGTCAAAATAATGATGGCCGCCCGCCGGATGGAGTTAAACTGCCATACCAGCAAAAACACAATGCCGCCAAAGCAGGGCAGCAGCCACTTGGCCAAATTCCGCTGGGCCCGGGCGGCATCCTCCAACTCACCGCCGAGCTCCCAAAAGTGATATTTTGGAAACTCCATCGCCTCGATAGTCGGCACAAGGGCCTCAAAAATTTCAGAGGCTTTCAGCACCTGGTTCTTGGCGCTGACGGTGATGGTGCGCTCCTGATTGTAGCGCATAATACGGTTCAGTTCACCGACGGTGTAACTATTGGTAACCTGGTTGAGTGGGACGTTGCCGCCGGTTTGCGTGCGAATACTGACAGTGGTCAGGCTTTCAGCAGATTCCCGTTCAGACTTGACACCGCGCCCGACGATGGGTATCTGCACATTGCCCTCATGATAGTCGGTGGTCGTCACACCGTCGATAAAGAATTCCAGGGCATCGGCCACATCCTGCGATGTCACCCCGGCGCGGCGGGCACGGGCCTGATCGACATCCACTATGGCCGTCATCACCCGGTTGTTCCAATCCTGCTTGATATCGATGCTGCCGGGGATCTCGCGCAGCGCGGCCATCAACTTCTCGGCCTGCTCCTGCAACACCTTTATACCGGGACCGCTGAGCCGGATCTGAAACAGGCCGGTCTCACTGCCGCCCAGCCACATGGCCTTGACCCGTCCGCGCACATTGGGGAAATGATCCGCAATGTATTGGTTCGTGCGCGTGACCAGTTCGGGCACCTCTTTGTTGGTCTCGGTGTTGACGATTAAAAATGCCACGAAAGGATCCGGGTCCACCGGCGCCAGGGAGAGGAAAAATCGCGGTCCGCCGTTGCCCACATAGGCGATGGTTCCGGTGATTTCCGGGTTTTGCTCCTTATCCTGCAACCAGGCACTGAGTTCTCTGACGGTTCGGTCGGTCTCCTCGATATACGTTCCGGCGGGAAGATCGAGATAAACCAGATACTGGTTGCGGTCTCCGGGCGGGAAAAAAGCCTGGGGTACAAACGACAGTGCATACAGAGCCACTACAAAGATGCCGGCCGTCATTGCGATCACCAGGAATCGGAAGCGCAGTGAGAGTTTCAGGATTCCGCGATAGAGCCGATAGAATCTTCCCTGGTACGGATCGTGCGCCTGTTGTTTGTCTGCGCCGGGAGCTGGTTTGATCTTTAAAAACCAGTAGCACATGCTGGTCGAAGAAAACATCGAGAAGAACCACGATCCCAGCAGCAGGATCATCATCACCGAACCCAGCGAGGAGGTATAATCACCCGTCTGACCGATTTGAAGGATGATGGGTCCGAAGGCGAAAACTGTCGTGAGCGTACTGGTCAGCAGGGGAACTGCAAGGGAGCCGCCGCTTTTTAGAACAGCCTCCTTGCGTTCCATGCCCCTCTCCAGATTGACCTTAATGTCATCGGATACCACAATGGCGTTGTCCACGAACATCCCCAAAGCGATAATCATTGTGGCCAGCGACATGCGTTCCATATCAATGCCCAGCGCATACATCATCAACATACCGAAAAGCATCACCAGAGGGATGAATGAGCCCACAATCAGTCCGGTTCGCAATCCCAGCAGCAGCATGACCACCACCAGGACGATAGCCACGCTTTCGAGCACATTGACCACCATTCCGCTGACGGCTTTTTTAATCAGTTCGGGCTGGAAGGTGGCAAAGTCGAGCTTGTAGCCCCATGGCAGGGAATCCTCCACCTCCTTGACTTTTTGCTGCAGGCGCTCGCCGAATTCGACTGCATCCACCCCTCTGAGGATAAAGACACTTAAAACAATGGCCTGGTGGCCGTTGTGGTAAGCCGGGTTGTGGATCGGCTCCACGTAGCCTTTTCTAATGGCGGCGATATCCCGCAGCGGAATCGAGGCCTGGGTGCCGGAAATCGGGATGAGGACCTCTCCGATCTCCTCGATGGAGGTGAACCGACCCTGTGTTTCCACGATGATTTCCACATCATATAGATTTATCCTGCCACCGGGCAGTAAAATGTTCTGCTCCCGCAGACTTTTGCTGATATCAGCGGTATCGATTCCCAGCTGCGCAATCCGGGCGCTCGAAAACTCGAGAAAAATGCGTTCCTCCTGCACCCCGGTCAGATCGACCTTCTGGATGCCCTTCATCATGTTGAGGCGTTCTCTGATTTGACGGGCGGTTTCATGCATTTCCGCCATGGGAAATCCATCGCTCCAGAGCGCGATGGTGGCCACCGATGTATCGCCGAAGGTATCGTCGACCATCGGCCCCACGGTGCCCTCCGGCAATTCGGGTTTGACATCCAACATCCGGTTGCGCAACAGTTTCCACGTCGCCGCTATCTGTTCGGTGGGCACCTCATCTTTGAGGATCACATGGATCAGGCATTCGCCGAATTTAGAGGTGGAATCCTTGATTCTGTCGATTTCGCCCATGCTGCGGATTTCCTCTTCGATCGGCCGGGTAATCAGGCGTTCGACCTGCTCCACCGGCATGCCGGGATATTTCGCGTACACCAGCGCTTCGCGAATCGTGATTAACGGGTCCTCCAGTTTCGGAAGGCGCATAAACGCAGCCATACCGCCCAAAATGACCAGTAACAGGGTCATGATGACGGTTCGCGAATTATTCAGCGCAAATGCTGTGATCCCTTTCATTTTTCTTTCTCCTCCAAAAGTTTGACTTCCAACCCGTCGGCTAAAAAACTCACGCCGGCCACCGCAATAATGTCGCCGACCTCAAGACCTTCGTCGATGATGATTTTTTTATCCGCTGTGCCGCGGGAGCGGACCGGCGTTTTCTTGACCGTCGACGTCCCGGGGTCATACACAAAGGCGTATCCCCGGTCCGGCTCGGGGGAAGGTAATAGCGCCTGGATCGGAACCAGGTACCCGGGCCTGCGGCTTTCATCTTTTATCGTAAGCTTGGCTTCGGCAGTCATGCCGGGTTTGACTTTTTCACTCGGATCTATTAGGTCCACTTTGACCGGAAAAGCGTTGGCCTTGACGGCGGCGCCCCCAATATAGGAAATTCGTCCCTTGGCAGTCTCGTCCGGCAGGGTCGGAAAGGTGACCGTCACCGGGTCATCGATGTGGATCTGGTCGACGTTGGTCTCCGGTACGGCCAGCTCCACCTCCATTTTACCGCTGGCATTGATTTCTAAAATCTTCTGTCCGGCCAGCACCTTTTCGTTCGGCTCCACCGACCGCCAGGCAATAGCGCCGTTGTAAGGAGAGGGCAATTTTGTTTTGCGCAGATTGCGCCTGGCCAGATCCAGTTTGGCAATCTGATAGTTAACCGCGCTTTTGGCGGCCTTGTAATTGTATTCGGAGACCTCCACATACCTTTGAGCCCCCGCACCCTCTTCGAAAATCCGCTTCTGGCGCTCGTACTCTGCCTTTGTCTTGGTCACATTTTCTTTGGCCTTTGTAAGATCGGCCACGGCTGCATCGACATCCAGCTGATAGGGCTCCGGATCAAGAACAGCGAGCACTTCCCCTTTTTCGACACGATCACCGATGTCGACCTCCACCGATTCCACCTGCCCGCCGACCTCAAAACTGAGACCGGAGGAATCCACCGCAGCGACTTGTCCGGGAAATTTGCGTATCTTTTCGGCCGGTTGTTCACTGACGGTGATGGTCTTGATGGACCGGACCACTTCAACGATTTCAGGCTTTTCTTTGCATGCCGCCATCGCGACCGCCAGGCAAAGCAGCCAAACCACCCGCTTGAACATCTGTTTTATCATGTTATACCTCCCGGTAAAAATAATCGTAAGGATCTTGATACGGAATTATTAGCACAAAAAAGGTCCTTACCTGGGCCGAGGCAAAAGGCTCAGGACCCGCAAGGACGATCAACAAAAAAATACTTCCTGGATCAGGGCACCTGCATCTGCGCACAGCTAAAAGGTTCAATTTTCCGACTAAGATGGGTTGGTGAGGAACGGGAACATTCCCATGGGTGCCGGCAAATATTGTTCGTACTATAGACAGCAATTCAGGTCAATTATCTTCTTGAAGCAGTTTACCTTGCACCTGGGGTGTTCAAATCTTGAATGCACCATTTTGAGATAGCCAGATGCAATCTTCAATTTTGGGATTTTATCGATCAACCTCAGGATGAATCCGTATTCCTCAGTTTATTACCCATCCACCGCGTTCTTGACTAAATTTTTCCCGCTGCTTAAGTTACGAACAATGAATGAAAAAAAGAAAAAAGCAACCACTGCCTGCACCATGGATTGCCCGGATGCCTGTTCGATAATTGTCAGACAGAGCGCAGATGGCAAAGTGGAGGCGAAGGGAAATCCCGACAATCCGTTTACCTCCGGGTTTACCTGTGCCAAATTAAAGGATCACGTCAAAAGAGTCCAAAGCCCCCATCGCATCACCCAGCCGCAGCTGAAAACCCAGATCGGCTGGCAGACCGTCAGCTGGAATGAAGCGCTGGATCTGTGCGCCGCCAAGATCCAGGCGCTGCGCTATCGGCCCACGGCCATTTTGCATATCCATAACGAAGGCGCCAAAGGTGTTTTAAAAGAAGCCACCACCTTGCTTTTTAACCGCTTGGGAAGCAGCCGGGTGCGCGGATCGCTGTGCGATGCCGCCGGCTACATGGCTGGCGTGCATGATTTTGGGTCCCGGGAAAACAACGACATCAACGATCTGCTCAATGCCTGCCGAATTATCAACTGGGGCAAAGATCTTTCCCGCAGTTCGGTGCACACGGCAGCCCTTATTAAAAAAGCACGCAAAAGCGGCGCCCGGGTGCTAACGATCTCGCCGGGCGGTGATGGGAACCGGTCTTATTCAGATGTGCAGGTTCGGATTCGACCCGGCACCGATCGCTTTTTGGCAGCAGCGGTCCTGAAGTTATTGGCGCAACACGATGGCATTGATCCTAAAATCCTAGAGCGCTCGCGAGCACCGCAGAAATTTTTGGATTTGATCAAAGCCCAGCCGATAAACCATCTGATCTCAGTTTGTGATGTATCCCAAGCGGATCTTGAGCAGATTCATGCCTGTTATGCGCTAAAGGAGCCGGCGGCCACCCTGATCGGCACCGGTGTGCAGCGCTATCAATACGGTGGCGAAAATGTCAGATTTATCAATGCCCTGGCCATGCTTTCCGGCAATATTGGGCGCGCAGGCGGTGGCAGCTACTTTCAGCTGCATTCCTACCGCAACCTGAACTTGAAATGGTTGCGCAATCAGGAAAAATTGCCGCGTCGCTCCTTTCAGTTTCCGTTAGTTGGCCGACAAATTCTGGCGGCCGAGAACCCGCCGATTGAGATGATCTGGGTCAACGGCTCCAATGTCATCAACCAGGCACCGGATTCACAGCTCATGATAAAGGCTTTTGCCAAAGTTGATTTTAAAGTGGTGGTGGATGCCTTTATGACGGATACAGCCCAGCATGCCGATCTGGTATTGCCCAGTATGCTGATGATGGAGCAGGAGGACATCATCGGATCATATTTGCATGAGCAGGTCCAATTCGTCTGCCCGGCACTGACAGCACCCGGCGCAGCCCGCAACGATTATTGGATTCTCAGACAGATCGGCAAGCGCCTGGATCCAACAATTGATTTGCCGTCTGCCGAAGAATGTTTGCGGGCATCGTTGGATTCTCCCTTTTTATCTACGACGCTCGAACATTTACGGGATTGCGGCTGTGTGCGGTCCAATCGACCGCCCATTGCTTATGAAGATTTGCGCTTTGCTCATCAGGATGGCCGTTACCGGTTTCCCTATATCCTGCATCCCGAACCGCAGGCACCGGCGGAATACCCGTTGCGACTGTTATCACTGGTGCGTCGCAAAACCATTCATTCGCAGATGCGACCTGAGGATCAAAAACAGCCACCGGTAGTTTGGGTGGCTCCTGACAATTTTTGTCTGAAGGATTTGGACCTGCACAAACCTGTTGATTTGGTTTCGGAACTGGGGCGACTGCGGGTTGCAGTGCAAATCATGGAAGATCTTCACCCGGATGTGGCCATCTATAGACGCGGTGATTGGATCAGCAGGGGGGGAGGCATCAACCAGCTAATTGCGGCCCGTTTAACCGATATCGGCTCCGGTGCTGCTTATTACGATCAGTATGTCAGATTGGAGAACGCTGCGCGTTAGCTTCTGGCTTCTTGCTTCTGGCCGCTGGCGGGCAGAGTATCGTTTTTTATAAAATCCTGCTTTGTGCAAATTTGTCTATTCGGTTCTAAAGGCAAATAACTTGAGAATGTGCTTTTCAAAGGCAGCAAGTCAATGACCTCATACTATCAGCCAGAAGCCAGTAGCAAGCAGCCAGTAGCTTTAATTTTTGAAACTCTTACTCTTATTGGCTATTTTAATTTTAAACGCCAGGGAGATTAAAATTATGCCGAAGCCACCCAAGCCGCCGAGGGAGCTGCTGGAAATATACAATCGCTGGTCCGAAGCGATCGAAGGGATTTCCGGAGATGCGGCCCGCATAGATTTTTTTCAAAATGAGCTGCCGGGCTTTTTGCAAAATCAATCCTTGTTTGAGAAGCTGTTACGAAACATCAAGGCCGGCAGCCCGTACCCGGATCTGCGCCAGGCCCAGATGATCGATGATGAGATTTTGCTGTATCTAAACCCGAAGCGGCTTTTTTCGCTGCGCATGTTTCTCTATGGCCCCGGCGATTATACGCCGATTCACGATCATAATTCCTGGGGCGTGTCGGGCTCAGCGGTCGGGGAACTGGGGGTCATCCGGTACAGCCGCGAAGACGACGGCTCCGTCGAAGGCTTTGCCCAACTCCTGCAGGCAGCTCCGGTTTATTTGCAGCCGGGTGAAATCGAGTTGACGCGCCCGCTGGACGAAGGTATTCATCAAACCGGAAACCCGGTTGACGGCACAACCATTATGATCAGTATCTACGGCAGCCCTATTCGTCGGCTTTATATCAACCGCTTTGACTATAAGGCCAACAAAGTCGAAAAGCTATATCCGCCGCGCATCAAGAAAAAGATGCTGGCTGTTCAAGCCCTAAAACAACTAAACATATAGGCGCTATCACCTGGGTCAGCGGTTCGACGTCCAAGCTTCAACAGCTACTTGCTGCTGGCTCTGAGCCCGTGATCAGTGATCGACAGCCAGCTGCCAGCCTGCGACGAGCTCAGCCGAGGCGAAGCGAGAAGCCAGGGGCCAAAACGCTAACTCCTGAAACCTTCTAGTGAGGAGCAATATATGCCGGAAAATAAGGAATACGATGTAATTATTCTAGGTACCGGACCGGCTGGATTGCAGGCCGCCATCCACGCGGCACGCAAAAAAGTTTCCGTCCTGGTGCTGGGAAAGGAAACCCGCAGCAGTGTATATCATGCTCATGTCGAAAATTTTTGCTGCATTTTCAATATTAGCGGTGAGGAAATACTCAAAACCGGCCGGCAACAGGCGGTCAATTTTGGCGCTGAATTGCTTGAAGAAGATGTTTTGAACATCCTACCGGAAGGATCGGGTTTTAAGATCATCTCTGAAGGTGGAACAGAGCTTCTCTGCAAATCGCTGATTGTGGCTACTGGAACCACGCGTAATAAACTGGGTGTTGCCGGCGAAAAGGAATTTCTGGGTAGCGGGGTTAGTTACTGTGTAGAGTGTGACGCCAATTTCTTTAAAGACGATGATGTTGCTGTTGTCGGCGGTGCCAGTGCAGCGGTCGGCGGTGCCCTTACTTTGCTGGAATATGCCAGGAGTGTACATCTCATCTGTGACCAGTTGGACGTAGCGGATACTCTGGAGGCCGAACTCAAACAAAGCAACGTGATCATCCACGAAAATGAAAAAGTAAAGGAAATTGCCGGAGATGGCCGCGTAAAGGAAATTGTTCTGGCGGATGGTTCCAGGATAGCGGTAACAGGCGTTTTCATTGAATTGGGTGCCCGGGGCGTTATGGAATTGGCCGCCCATCTCGGCATCCAATTTGATGATGAAATGAAATATATTGATACCAACAAAAAAATGGAGACCAATGTGCCGGGCGTTTTTGCCGCCGGTGACATTTGTGGGCCACCCTGGCAAATGGCCAAAGCAGTCGGTGAAGGCTGCGTTGCCGGCCTCGGTGCAGCGGGCTATGTTAAGCGTCTACGGAGATCCGGTTAACGGGTCTCATATAGGTGTAAGGTTTTAGGTATCAATTTTCAGAGGACAGAGGTCAGATGACAGCCTGCGACGAGCTACATTCGGCCTGCCTTCGACTTGAGCTCAGGCCGAAAGTAGCTCATGTCGAAGGCAGCCGAATCGAAGACAGATGATACAACGGCAAGAAAAAGGGACCTATCTGTCCTCTGTTTTCTGTTCTCAGTCCTCTGCTTGCTCATACCTGAAACTTGACACCTAAAACTTGTATGGTAGCACTTAGCCAAAAACCAGTATCTAGAATCGGAGAATTAAGCAGTTGAGGGCGTGCCGGCTTGCTGCTGCCGTGCATAGCGAGACTGGATGCTTTGCATTGCCTTGCGGGCGGCTTCAGCCTGCGCTGTTTTAGAGCCGGCCAGTTTTTTGAGGAAAGCGTTCGACTGCGGGGTGCCGATCTTACCCAGCGTGGCAATGGCCGCCGATAAAATGGCGGTTTGAGGAGATGCAGAAGATTTTTTCAGCCGTTTCAATAGCCCCTTTTTCTGAGCGTTGATCACCTGGGCAATGTTGAGGATGGCAGCCTCAATGGCCTGAATATTGTTTATCGTGACCACCGTCCCAAGGGATCTGATGATATTGCATACTTTTCGAGAATGAGCGGCTGCGGCTTCATTTTCCTCGGGAATTTCGGCTTGAATCATTTGAATGATTCGGGCAACAGATGCTTCTGAAAGTGGTGCCAGTTCAACGAGTGCATTAGTGGCACGCCATTGAACCTTGTCATCGGGATCTGCCAGAGCGTTGATGACCAATTGCTCGGCATCGTTGGCCTCTAGCTCGAGCAGTGTATGCAAAGCTTCATCCCGCACTCGGGGATGCGCATGAGATACAAAACTGCGCGCCCGATCAATTCCTTTTTCGCTTTTGCCGACAAATCTGAGGATCATCAACGCATTTCGCAGCAGATACCAGGGCTGGTTGTCGGCCTTGCCCAACATTTTTACGACCCATTGTTGCGCCATTGGACCCTGTCGAATCAATGCTTCGGTTGCGGATTTGCGGGCCTGTCGATTATCACAATCCGTTAGGACTTTGCTCAAAATCTCAATACCCTGGGGCCCCAGCAAGCCGGCGATTTCATCGATAAATTTTCGATCCGTTTCTTCTGCGGTGCTGTAAGTGCTGACCAGAGATTCTGTCAAATCCCTGTACATAAATGTCTGAGGATTTGAGGATAAGCTGCTTTCTTCTGTAAAGACCTGATTGTCTTTGCCGGCTTTGTCCACCGCTTTGGTGAGCAGAAGGGCAATTTGCCATTCGTTGTTTTCTATGACAGTCGGCAAGACCCTGCGGCAAAATTTCATAAGAACAATCGCATCTTCAGATGTTTCTGCATTTACGATACGGTATACGTAGGCCGGGAGGTGTGCTTGAACATCCCTGGCCATTTTAAGGGTATTGACCAGGTATTGAGCATCGGCCGGCAATTCTTCAAACGTCAGCACATCGTTCTGGTAAAGCTGTTCTAAAAAGCGTTGTGCACCTTTCACATCCGATAAGATTAGCCGGCGGACTACCGATTTGAGGATCCGTTTGACGCCCTCAACCCGTTTGACCAAAGCCGGGTTGTCAGAATCTTCGGCATGCCGCTCACGCAGTTCGTTGAGCTCTTCAAATATAAATTGTGATGTCGGCAGCAACGTATTGAGGGGAAAGGCCTCTATGATAACCTGTTCGATGTCCTGGGTTTCGATGCTTTCGACATGTTTGGCGATAATGTAGCAGTTGATGATCAGATCCTTGAGAAACTGCGGGTGCTTCAGGGGGCGAATAATATCCTGTATTATTTGAAGCTTTAGTGCCCGTATGTTTTCATCGGATTCGCTTTGGAACATGGGCAGCATTTTAAGATCTTTGGCCAAACGTTGAATCGCCATTTCGACCCGCCACGGCAGATTTAACTCCAGCATGATCAGGTCGTCCATGAAGACCGTTGATATTTCACTGATGCCGTGTTCGGCCAGAGCATTGGATAGCAAATCGAACGACTGCAATTTTAA
>JASFIV010000124.1:0-13014 GCA_050122475.1 Desulfobacterales bacterium
CTTTTTTATACAGTTAATATTTTTACATTATACAAAATTTAACATACAACATACAATCTTTTTCTTACGCAAATGGAACTTTTCTTTAGCCATTCGGGTTAAAAATTGGATCCATGTCAGGTGTTCCAGCGAAGCTCACTAAAACGAGAAGGGGTAAATATTATGAATTGTGACAATATTCAGGTTGCATTGTGTATGGTCGATCGGGCCCTGCCATCGGATTGCTGAAAAGCTCGGTCAGCCGGAAGCCGGTATGATTCAGACCGGCAGTTTAATTATCAAAACCGGCATATGTGTCATAGCGGGTCACTTCAGAAAGAAAAGGCTCGATTAAATACGACACGTAAGCTTCCCCATCTTGCACATGAATCAGGGCTTTGTCTGAGTAACCGTTTTTGTAGAAGGTAATATCGGTTCGGCCGGAGCTGACTTTCCCGCGAACGGAAAATTCAATATCAGCGATTTTTAAACCGTCCGGAAGTGGTTTGGTTTGCATGGCGGCATCTTCGATGTCTTGGTCAGGCATCGAATCATCGGTTTCCCAGTAATGGTCTGTATCCAGATCGAAATGCAGCGTATAGTTTCTCTGGTTTCTAACGGCTGCTTCTTTTAATGACTGGATTTTACCCATAATCCAGCGGGAGCCGGTCTTGCTTTTGTCCAAAAATAGGGTTTCATGGAAGCGGGGGATGCTGAATACCAGCATGATGGTCAACAATGCCATGACCACAATGAGTTCCATCAGGGTAAAACCCCTCGAGTGTCCGTTGTAAGTCTTCCGTGGTCCGTTGCTTCGATTTAATTCCTTTTTCAACGCTTTTGAAAGCATTTTGCCTTTAATATGGACGTCCGATCAGCTAAAATTTATCGTTTTTTACAAAAGTATAAATTGAAGTTTGCTGTCAGAGGCGAGCAATTTTGTGCAAGGTCAAGGAAATCAGGGAATTGGGCGGAGGCGTACTCTTAGTACGCCGCACAATGCAATTCCCTGATTGACACAGAGATTACGCAAAAGGGCCGTTTCTGACAACAAACTACTCGAGTTCCCAGTTATTAATATCCCTATTATCCTCGCCTTCGCCGCCAGGTACGCCGTCTTTGCCATAAGAAGTCAGATCAAAATCTCCATTGACGCCGGGTGAAATGTACACAAATTCATTACCCCATGGATCTTTGGGTACTTTGCGTTTTTCCAGATAACCGCCATCGCGCCATTTTGAGGGAATTGTACCGGTTTCGGGCTTTTCGACCAGCGCCTGAAGCCCCTGCTCGGTTGTCGGATATATCCCGTTGTCGAGTTTGTACATTTTTAACGCAGTCTCAAATGTGGCAATATCCATCTGGGCTTTGACACGCTTTGCTTTATCCGGTTCACCCATTATTTTAGGCCCGACGTAAAGCGCAAGTATGCCCAGTATGATGACAACAACCATTAATTCAATTAACGTAAAACCCTGGTTGTTTCTTTTTATGATGATCCTCATAACCCATTTCCCTTCTCTTGCACTTTGCCTAAATTCAGCGCGATTATTTGATCAACTGGTTCATCTCAAAAATCGGGAGACAAATCGACAGTACGATAAACCCGACAATGCAGCCCATCACTAGTATCATGACCGGCTCCAGATAAGAGGTCAGTCGCATGACACTGTTTTCGACCTCTTTTTCAAATACATCGGCTATCTTATTGAGCATGCCTTCCAGTTCGCCGCTCTGCTCTCCCACCTGAATCATTTGGATGGACAGTTGCGGAAAAACCTGACCTTCGTTCAAGGCCGCCCACAATGCCTGTCCCTTACCAACTTCCTGGGCTGCTTTTTCCACCGCTCCTGATAGCAGCACATTGCCGGCGATATTTTTGACAATGTCGAGTGCGATTAACATTGAGACGCCGTTTTCAAGCAAAGAGCCCAGGGTGCGCGTAAAACGGGCCACCGCTAGTTTCCGAGCTAAAACACCCAGAAGGGGCAATGCCAGAATGGTTTTATCGTAAGCATAACGCCCCTTGTCGGTTTTTTTGGCCCGATGCAAAGCAATCCCGGCGCCGATCACCACCATTAGAATAATCCACCAAAAGGATTTGAAAAAATTACTTAAAAAAATCAGCAGGCGAGTCGGGGTCGGTAATGCCTGGCCCATGTCCAAAAAAATGGCGGTGATGCTGGGTACAATGTAGGTCAACAGCACAAATAAGACAATTGTTCCGATCACACACATAAACAGCGGATACGCAAGTGCGGTCTGAATCCGATTGGTCAAATCCTGCTGTTTTTCGGTAATGTCAGCCAGTCGCTCCAGTACAATTTCCAGGGTGCCGGAAGTCTCTCCGGCACGCACCATATTAACATAAATCGGTGTGAAAATTTTTGGATATTGCGACAGGACCTGAGCAAAACTCTGACCTTCTACGATACCATCCTTGACCTGGGCCAATACAGTCTTGAGTCGATGGGATTTGGTCTGGGGCACAAGGGCATCAATGGCAGAGACCAGCGGAAAACCCGCCGTGATCAAAGTTGACAGCTGTCGCGTCATAATCGCAATCTCAGCTGGTTTAACACGTCTCAGATAGCGAGATAGATTGACAACCCGGGTCGTCTTTATTTCGGTTATCTCTTTTTCTTGAGTTTCTTTGACATCAACCGGAAAGATACCACTTGCTCTTAATTTCTGTCGAGCGGCCCGGGCACCATCCGCATCGATGATACCGGATGTCATTTTGCCTCTGGCATCCAGGGCTGTGTATTCATATACGGGCATTGCACTGTTGCTCCGAAATTTACCTATGGCCGCAAGGCTGTCAGCGGCAGATAAAGCATAATATGCTGTCTGTATCTAGGATAGGATGTTATGCGCCTATTTTCAACTGGATTTTTATTGTAAATCCTGTTCCGGAAGTGCTTTTTCCGGTGGATCCACATGGACAATTACGCCCACTATTTCCGGTATTTCTGCAATAATCCGAGCTCTAACATCATCAGCAATGGCATGACCCTCCCGCACGGTTAATAACCCTTCAACAACGATATGCAAATCCACCTGAATACTGGTGCTGATATAACGGGTTCTGATATCATGAACCTGCAGGACATTTTCGTTTTTGTGGGCGATCTCACGAATTTTTTTTCGCGTCTCTGCCGGTGCACCGGCGTCAATCAATTCACCGAGGGCCGGCCAGATGATTTTGATGGATGCATGAATGATAAAGATTGAAACCACAACCGCGCCGACGCGGTCGAGGAACGACCAGGACGGAAATAATTTAGCACCTGCAACGGCAATCAACACCGGAAACGAACTCAAGGCATCTGTACGATGGTGCCAGGCATTGGCTGCCAGGGCAGCGCTTTTCAGGCGCCTGCCGGTTCGTGCCGTCCAACGGTAAATCGCCTCTTTGAAGATGATCGAAACCAATGCTGCCAGGACCGCGATCCAGCCCGGAGGGGAGACTGCTTTATGATGCAGGGTTGAAACCGCCTTCCAGCCGATACCGATGCCGGCTGCCGCCAGCATGATGCCGATAAAGGCGGTCACCAGGGTTTCCAGACGCTTATGACCATACGGGTGATCATCATCCGGAGGTCGCTCCCAGTAATGCGAACCGGCAATCACGGCGGCATCGGTTGTCAGGTCGGTCAGGCTGTGAATTGCATCGGCAACCAGTGCTTGACTTTTTCCCAAAATGCCAGCAGCGAATTTAAGACCGGCTAGAAATAAATTTACGAAAAGCCCGGCCCATGTGACCTTGCGGACAACCTGCTCTCTGTTGGCGACGCGCGGTGCATCTATTTGCTGATCCGTTTGCTTTTCTGCCAATAGTTATTCCTCTACATTCGGTTCAAGTTTCATAATCGCCCTGTTGCCATATATATCATTTTGGCTTATAAAATGATACTGATTTGGCTTTCAAAAACAGGTTCAAGGTTCAAAGGCTCACCGTTCAAAGGTTCAAATCACCAGCCGCTGGCTTCTGGCTCCATGCTGCAGGGAAGCAGCCAGCAGCCTGAAATTTGAGTGCCATGATGTTCATATACTCTTCATAAACGAATACAAACTCTGAAAGGAAGATTGACATGAATCTGTTGAATTCCTTCAGCTTTGAATTGCCGACCAAAATAGAATACGGCGTCGGTGCTGCCAAAAGCCTGGTCGATGTGATCAAAAATGAAAATTTCAAGAATCTGTTGCTGGTTAGCGATGAAGGTGTCTTGCGTTCAGGCCTTCTGAAGCAGGTATCCGATGCGCTGGATGCCCATCATCTGAAATGGGAAGTATTTGATCGTGTTGAACCCAACCCCAAAGACTATAACGTTGAAGAAGGCACTGAAATTGCCAGACGGTTTGGCGCAGATTGCCTGGTTGCTGTTGGCGGCGGCAGTCCGATTGATTGTGCCAAAGCCATTGCGGTGGTGGCCCGTCAAGGCGGTGCTGTTCGTGATTATGAAGGCCCCGGTAAAATTGGTCCTTACGTGTTGCCGTTGATTGCCATCCCGACGACCGCCGGGACCGGCAGCGAGGTGACTTTCAGCTCGGTGATTACCGATTCCAGCGAAAAATTCAAATTCAGCATTAAAGATCCTAAAATTGCGCCACGGCTTGCGCTGGTCGATCCAGAGATGACGCGGACCATGCCGCCGGCGTTAACTGCAGCGACCGGCATGGATGCCTTGACGCATGCTATCGAAGCCTTTACCGCCAAGGCCGCCGAACCCTTAGCAGATGCCGCTGCCTTGTACGCGATCGAATTGATTGCCGTCTATCTCAAAAGCGCTGTTGCCGATGGTGACAACCTGGAAGCCAGGGCGGGGATGCTCCTGGGCAGCGTGCTGGCCGGAATTGCCTTCAGCCATTCGGATGTTGCTGCTGTTCATTGCGTGGCTGAGGCGCTCGGCGGGAAATATGACGCTGCCCACGGTGTCTGTAATGCCGTGGTATTACCGGCAGTGATGGAATACAATATGGAATACTGCAAAGAACAATATGCGAGAATTGCCGTCGCCATGGGAATGACATATGAGAACATAGATGAGGGTGCCCGCCAGGCGGTCATGGCTGTACAACAACTGGCCGCTGATGTTCATCTTCCCGAGTTTGGCGCGTTGGGTGTTCAACAAAATGATCTGGAAGAACTGGCGGTAAATTCCTTTAAAAATGGCAGTAATATCGACAATCCGCGACCCATGACCAAGGATGACTATTTAAGTCTGTTCCAAAGCCTAATCGGTTAAAAGTGGGTCCAACATCAGAAGAAGCGGCAACGAAGACCCTGAAAAAACCATGACCCGAATCATCCCGGCGCAAACCGAAGATCATTATCGACGGGCACGCCAACTGTTCCAGCAGTATGCGGACGCTCTGGGTTTTGATCTCGAATTCCAGGGATTCAGCCGCGAGCTGGCGACGCTTCCCGGGGAATATGCGCCGCCAAAAGGCTGTATTCTTCTGGCTGAAAGGGCTGAAGAAATTGTGGGGTGCGTGGCCTTGCGTTCCCTTGGCCAAGGGATCTGCGAAATGAAGCGGCTTTATGTCGCTTCGGGCCATCGCAACCATAAAATTGGGCGGGCGCTGGCAGAGGCTGTTATTGACCAGGCGCGCTCGATCGGCTATGAACGGATGCGCCTTGATACCATCGAATCCATGACGGCAGCTCAGGTGCTATATCGTTCGCTGGGTTTTCGACCGATAAAACCGTATCGCTATAACCCCCTTAATAATCCGTCTTATTTTGAACTGAGTTTGCATCCATAAAAGGAGATCTAGATGAGTTCCCAAAAATTGACAGGCAAAATTGCGCTGGTGACCGGATCATCCCGGGGAATCGGACGCGCAATAGCGGAACGGTTATGCCGCGAGGGTGCCTCGGTTGCGATCAATTATGTCAGCAACGCAAACAGCGCTGAAGAAATTGCAACTGAAATTAAGGCTGCTGGTGGTGACGCCTTTGCGCTGCAGGCGGATGTCTCAAAACTTGAAGATATTCAAAGTCTTTTCGATCAGACCATTGATCGTTATGGCCGGCTTGATATTCTGGTGAATAACGCCGGCATCCGCATCAGCAAAAACGTTGTTGACATCGATGAAGCAGAATTTGATCGGTTGTTTGCCATCAATGTTAAGGGGACATTTTTTGCCAGCCAAATGGCAGCGCGCCGACTTTCTGATGGCGGCAGGATTATCAACATTTCATCAGCCGTGACGCGCATGATGCTACCCGGCTATTCTATTTATGCTGCCAGCAAGGGCGCCGTCGATCAGATCACCCGGGTGCTGGCAAAAGAACTGGGCGGACGCCATATCACTGTTAACGCAGTTGCTCCGGGACCGGTGGATACGGAACTTTTCCGTGATGGCAAATCAGATGAGCAGATTCAGCAAATGGCTCAAATGGCCGCGCTGGGCCGCATCGGTGAGGTGCAGGATATAGCGGACGCCGTGGCGTTTTTAGCCGGCGATGACGCCCGTTGGATTACGGGGCAGTGTATCCATGTCAACGGTGGCTTCACTTAGTTTCCATTTCAGAAATGGATCTTTTTCCGATGAGCTGTGTTCTCCGCGAATTCCGGCTTTTGACGTACTAACCAGTACGCCAAAAGCCGAAATACTTGTGCGGCCATGCTCATCGAAAAAACCTCTTATCTCTGAAACGGAAACACAATTTTTATTTACCTAAATTTAAAGATCTAAAGCTTTTGAAACGGGTTTTACCTAAATTAATTCTGAAACGGAAACAAAGACAAATTAATACTGGATAAAATTCAGTGATCCTATTATTTAATACTCCAGTACTCCATCACTCCAATTACATTCTTTAAGGATGAATGGACTATCTAAATGATGACTGAATGAGGAAATGCAGGATATGCTGATTTCACTGATTGCGGCGATGGCCAAAAACCGTGTGATCGGCCGGCAGGGTGATATCCCCTGGAAAATACCGGGAGAACAACAGATTTTCAAAAAAATCACCCTTGGCCATGCGGTGATTATGGGACGAAAAACCTATGAATCCCTTAAAGACCCCCTTCCGGAAAGAACCAATATTATCGTTACGCGCCAAGCGGATTATGTTGCCGAGGGGTGCATTGTCGTTCATGATCTTTCGCAGGCCTTAAACAGCTGCCCACCCGGAGAAGATGAAGCCTTTATTATTGGAGGTGGCCAGTTGTATCAGGCCGCTTTTGCCATGACCGACCGGATATATCTGACGGTGATACCCAGAGACATCGACGGAGATACCTATTTTCCGAAGATTCCATCGACTGAATTTCAGGTGATCGAATCCAAAACCATTACCGCAGCCGGCATTGAGCCTTACGATTTTTATATTTACGAGCGAATCAAATAATGAAAAAACCCAATCCCGAATACATAAAGCGAATGAATGAAATCGTAAATGTCTGCCCGTATTTTGATCTGCTGTCAATGAAGCTGGTTGATGTCGGAATCGGGTATTCATCACTTGAAATAGAACTGGCCCACAAGCATTTACAGCCATTTGGCGTGGTGCATGGGGGTGTATTTGCCTCGATCATCGATGCCGCCGCTTTCTGGTCGGTTTATTACGGGATAGAGGATCCGGATGTTGGCATCACTACCGTTGATTTGAAGTTAAACTATCTTGCGCCGGCCGTATCCGGCAAATTAATTGCCAGCGGTCGACAGATTAAAGTCGGTCGGACGCTCGGTTATGCTGAAGCAAGCGTTGCCGATCAGCAGGGTAAGGTTCTGGCTCATGGAACCTCGACGCTGATCATCTTGCCCGGCAAAGCTATTGAAACCGACCCGCCGCTGCCCCCAAAATTTTTAGAATAAATAGCGCGCAGGTTACAAATGGATAAGATGCACTGGCGGGGACATTATTTACCACGAAAGCGCGAAAATACGAAAACACGAAACAGGCTAAGGTAATTTCGTGCTTTAGGGCTTTCGTGTTTTCGTGGTTGTATGCAACAATTCTTTTAAATCAACCGTAAGCTGTAGGAGAGACCCATGAGCGACAATCCAGAGGAAACGTATGGATGGAAACCGGATATGAAAACGCCTTTGCTGGACAAACTCAAAGCAGACCTGAAACAATCCATGTTGCAAAAAGACTCAGCAGCGCGCAGTGCCATTCGGCAAATTATGGCTGAATTTCCGAAATTGACGGTTCCGATTACCTTAGAAAGCGGAAAGAAATCCACCCGGCTGAAAACTGCTGAAGAGATTACCGATGATGATATCATCGGCATCATTCAAGGACTGGCCAAATCGGAGCGAACGGTGTTGGAAGCCAAACAGGAAGAATCGTCTGAATATCTGGACATGCTTCAATTGTATTTGCCCCGTATGGCGGACCGCGAAGAAATCATTACCTGGATTAAAGACAACATTGATTTCTCTGAATACAGAAACAAAATGCAGGCCATGGGCACCATCATGAAACATTTCGGCAAACAGGCCGATGGGAAGATGGTCAATGAGATCTTACAGCAATGGCAATGATGTCACCTGAAAAATTTGATCCCTTTACGAATCGAACCGCACGGGATATCCGAAACTCGCTATCGGAAGCATTTGTTGCCGCACTGGGCGCAATGGATCCTGATGTGCATCTGAATGTCGCCCGGCAGTGGCGTGGACAAAACCTATCATCTTTGCATGGCGCCTACATCGATGACCGTCTTTTGCGTTACGAGCAAGTCTTCAATGCCATCGCAGCAGACGATATCACCGATCCGTTGCAGCAGGCTTTGATCATCTGGAACCACGGCCTTTTTTTTGAGTTTCATGATCACCTGGAAGCCATCTGGAAATCTGCAACCGGAGACACGCGGCAGGCATTAAAAGGTCTGATCAAAGCTGCCGGTGTCTACATCCACCTGGAGCAGGACCACCAGCAGGCAGCCCAAAGCCTGGCGGCCAAGGCCTCTGCGCTTCTGCAACAATTCAGCCATTGCCTGACGTTTATGGCTAACTCAGAAACGCTTCTGAATAAACTAAAAACCATTGATCCGGATCCGCCCCAACTGGACCTGGCCTCTTTTCGTGATTAAATCATCCTTTTTAGAAAGGAATTTTTATGCCAAAGCGCCATTTTTCAAAATTCAGATTTTGTTTTGCTTTATTTGTTTTTGTTCTGCTAACCGCATTTTGGGCGACGATTTTAGAGGTGCCGGCCAAGACAGTCGCTGTTGAGCAGAGCACTAAAAATTGTCTGTGGTCGATTCAAACCCAATCCAATAAAATTTATTTGCTGGGTTCCATACATGTCCTCAAGCAGGAAACTTACCCCTTGGATCCCGCCATCGAAAAGGCCTATGCCAGCAGTGAGCGCATTATTTTTGAGACCGACATTGCGGCCATGCAAGATCCGGCCATGCAGGCCAAAATGCTGGAATTGGGGATGTATCCGGCTGAGCAAAACCTGTTTGATAACATTGCGCCCGACACGCGACAACAGCTCGAGAAAAAAATGAGCGCACTCGGATTGCCGCTGGAAGCATTTTCGCGTTTTAAGCCATGGTTTGTCGCCCTGACACTGACAACGCTGGAATTACAGCGTCTGGGGTACAACCCTCAATATGGAATTGATGTTTATTTTTTTGGCAAGGCCCAAAGCGGAGGCAAAGAAATCGGATTCCTGGAACCACCCGAGTATCAGATAGATCTACTGGGCAACATGGCCGGCAAGGATCAAAACGACTTTTTGAAACAGACCCTTAAAGATCTGGAGCTGATCGGCGAACTGGCGGGTGATCTGGTGAACAGTTGGAAATCCGGCAGTGCCGATAAACTGCATGAGCTGTTACACAGGAGCTTTAAAGATTATCCGAATCTGAATGATCGTCTGCTGATTCAACGCAATCTAAAATGGGTAAACGAAGTTGAAGAAGCCATGCGCCAGAATAAGGACATCCTTTTTGTGGTCGGTGCGGGCCATTTGGTCGGCCCACAAAGTGTTGTCGATTTGTTACGCAAGAATGGACATAAGGTAAAACAGCAATGAACGCGACCAATGAGCGCAGCCCCTGGCGGCTGAAGGTGCATGAGGTTATTTTTGAAGCCGATACACCGGCCGGGAAATGGTTTGATGTTTTATTAATTGTGGCCATACTGACCAGTGTTCTGTTGGTGATGCTCGACAGTGTCAGCAGTATTCAAAAATTACACGGCCGATTCTTATTGACCGGTGAATGGATTTTTACGATTTTATTTACCATCGAATACGTTTTGCGCCTGTTGAGTGTCGGACGACCCGGTGCCTATGCCACCAGCTTCTACGGTATTGTTGATCTTCTGGCCATACTGCCCACGTATCTGAGTATCTTTTTCCCGGGTGCCCAGTATCTGCTGGTTATCCGCATTTTGCGGGTTTTGCGCATTTTTCGAATTCTGAAACTGGTTCAATATTTAGGGGAAGCCCGCATGCTCACCCAGGCATTGCGCGCCAGCCTACGTAAAATTATTGTCTTTCTGATTGCCGTTCTGACGCTGGTAACCATCTTCGGTGCATTTATTTATTTGGTAGAGGATCCTGAAAACGGCTTTACCAGCATACCCAAAAGTGTTTACTGGGCCATTGTAACGCTGACCACGGTCGGTTACGGAGATATTTCCCCCCAGACCGTTCTGGGCCAGTTGATTTCATCGGCAATCATGATTATTGGATATGGTATCATTGCCGTTCCAACCGGCATTGTGACGGTTGAATTGGCGCAGGCGTTTAAGCGCAAGATTTCCACCCAGGCCTGTCTGGAATGCAGCGCCGAAGGGCATGACGCGGACGCTAAGTTTTGTAAATACTGTGGAGCCGAACTCTAAAAGGTGCTGGCCTCCATTAACGGAATCAAACGGTTGCCAGGAGCACCGAATACAATATTTCCATGTTGAACTCAAATTTCGCGATAATCTATCTGATGCTCGGCATATGTTGCATGTCTGCCTTGAACTGCGCGGCCCAGACTCCTTCAGCCAACAAACCGCATCACACCACAGATGGATTCAGAAATATCAATGCTTACGAAGAAAATGATTTCGGAGATTTTTTAAGATGGCGTCGCGAACGTGCCAAAATGGATATACCGGGTCCGGAACACTATTCCTTTCCGCTGGCGGAAAATGATCCAAACTTCTTAAGCCATAACCGAGATCAGAATTCCGTAACCTGGATCGGACATGCCACCTTACTGGTGCAATTGGAGGGGTACAATATTTTAACCGATCCGCATTTTTCCGATCGCGCTTCACCGGTCCAGTGGGCCGGCCCCGAAAGAGTTGTGCCGCCGGGACTGGCATTGGAGGACCTGCCACCCATCGACATCGTTGTAATTTCGCATGATCATTTTGATTCTCTGGATGAACAAACGATCAAAAAATTGCGTCAGAGGCCGGGGGGCGAAAAAACCCGTTTTTATGTTCCTTTAGGGCTCAAGAACTGGTTTGCCATCCGTGGCGTCGAACGGGTTATTGAAATGGATTGGTGGGACCGGCAGCAGGACGGCGATCTTGAGATCATTGCCGTGCCGGTGCAGCACTGGAGCAAACGCAGCATTTTTTCCAAAAATAAAACCCTATGGGCCGGCTGGGTAATCAATGCCAGGGACTTTCGGTTCATTTTCGTCGGCGACACCGGTTATGCACCGCACTTTAAGGAGATTGGCGCCAAGCTCGGTCCCTTCGATCTGGCGGCCATTCCCATCGGCGCTTATGAGCCGCGCTGGTTTATGAAAAAGCATCACGTTAATCCCGAAGAGTCGGTTCAAATTCACAAAGATATACGCTCAAACAGATCAGTGGCCATCCATTGGGGCACCTTTATCTTAACCGATGAACCGCTGGATGAACCGCCCAAACGGCTGGTCAGCGCTTTACAGAAAGACCGGATTCCAACCAAAGATTTTGCCGTGCTGCAACACGGGCAAACCATCATCCTCGATTGATATTTTATTTTATGGTTGTGCAGAAAGCTCAGGTGAGGCAACCATAACCACGAAGGACACGAAAGGATAAAATTAAATTTATGTGTTTTCCCTTTATGATCTTAGTGTTCTTCGTGGTGAGATAATATCAGATGTATCAAGCTGGAATTTCCCAGATAACCGCGTTTTATTATTCACCGCAAAGACAGTGGTAAGGCGTCCTAAGACTATAATCCGCGAGACTCTGGACAAAACGATTGATTAGGTCTAAAATGCGTAAGGCTCAGGGGGAACTGCTGCGAGTAAGCCAGGCGGCCATTGGATTTAACCGATTTGAACACAGAAAGGGTGTATGATGCTCTATCTCGGAAAATTCTTGCACATGACCAACCAGCAGGCCGAAGAGGAATCAGAAAGAAGACATGGCGAATTCAACCTGATCGTCGAGGCTGAAGACAGCCAGGCCGCGCTTGAATTTTTCAAAGCGCGCATCATCGAATCACGGGGAAAAAGTGATTTGTTTGAAGGTGACTGCTCGATTTATATTGTCCATCTTCTGGAACTTGAGGAATTTCCCAGCGAACGCGCGCGCATGCTATATTACAAATCCGTTGCCGGTGATCCGATTATGCCCTACATCAGTTGCTCGGCGCCCAACGGCGCTACCGACGGATGTCGGATTCTAAACTGGATGAAAAACAGACCGGAAATCGACGGTGAAGATGCCAATCTATTTATCGAATTTCAATTAGATGATGCTTGATTGCAATTTCTGAATACGATCCAGCGCCATGCTGTCCTCTCTGAATGTCGAAGCGACGTGATCACCATCGGCCACTCTATTCAGGCACATCCACGTGTGATGATTCCCGATTGGGAGGCAGCGATGTAAATCGATACCCTCCCCAGGTTTTTTCCTTGATATTTTATCAATTATCTGTCGTTTTTCTTAAATCGAATGTGATTGATGAGAGAATACCCGCTTGAATGCTAAAAACCATAATCATCCTTTGCGGATATTGGTAGTTGAAGATAACGCCGATATCGCCGAAAACATCGGCGACTATCTGGAGCAGCAGGGTCATATCCTTGATTTTGCGATGGACGGCATCGG
>JASFIV010000125.1:0-12850 GCA_050122475.1 Desulfobacterales bacterium
TTCGCTTTTCGAGCGTTCTAAATCCGAAATCTGCAATCCGCAATCCGAAATCGCTCAGCCGGTTGCTTTCTTGGCATCGCCTTTGAGGATGCTTTTTATTTTGTGAGAAATTTTTTTGGACTCGAGTTTGGCAAATTCCTTTAAAAGCGCTTCCTGTTTTTTGGTAATGTGTGTTGGTGTCTTAATAGCGACCTGGATGATCTGGTCACCCCGTTGGCTTGTTCTCAAAGATGGGATGCCTTCTCCATGGAAATAAAAAATATCACCCGGCTGCGTGCCCTTTGGAACCTTCAGCGTTTTGTCCCCGTTTAAGGTCGGCACGCTGATTTTATCGCCAAGGGCAGCTTGAACAAATGAGATCGGGATCTCACAAATGATATCGGTATCCCGCCGTTTGAAGAACTCATGCGGCTCGACATGGATAAACACATATAAATCGCCAGGAGGGCCACCGAAGAATCCCGGCTCGCCCTCTCCGGTCAGGCGCAACCGTGAGCCATTATCGACGCCGGCTGGGATTTTGACCGCGACAGTTTTGCGGGCCATTACCTGACCTGCTCCCCGGCAAGCTGGACAGGGATGTGGAATAATCTGACCAGTGCCACGGCATGTCGGACAGGTGGTGCGAACCGTAAAAAACCCCTGACTGCGGGACACTTGACCGCTGCCGTTGCAATGCCGGCAACTTTCCGGCTCGGTGTCTTTCTCGCATCCACTGCCGCTACAATCAGAACAGATTACCCGCTTATCGATGTCTATTTCGGTTTCGATTCCAAATACCGCCTCCATGAACTTCAGGGCAAGATCATACCGTAAATCCGCTCCGGGCATAGCGCGGCTTCGTGAACGTCGGCGAGAGGTGAATCCAAAGAAATCCTCGAAAATATCCCCGAAGCTGGAAAAAATGTCCTCAAAGCCGCCAAAACCGCTAAAACCGGTATTCTCGAGGCCCGCGTGGCCATATTGATCATAAAGGGATCGTTTTTGTGGATCCCGCAGGACTTCGTAAGCCTCAGCAGCTTCCTTGAAGAGCTCTTCTGCTTTTTTGTCGTCTGGGTTTCGGTCCGGATGGTATTTTAATGCTAGTTTACGGTAAGCGGCTTTCAATTCGGTGTCGGATGCATTTCGGCTGACACTTAGAATCTCGTAATAATCCCGTTTGGTACTCATGTGTCCGTCCAATTAACGTCTCGGATTTTCTACAACTGAATAAAAATACAAGGAGTTCCCTAAAAGCCGGATTCTCCTTCTTTTATGGAATATTGGAATTGTGGAAAGATGGAATAATGGGTATTTGAAGGATAAGATCCACTTTAAATGTTTTCGTCAAATTGGATTTTGCCATATACCCAATACCCACGACTGGTGAATGCCACGTCCCACTATTCCAATATTCCAGTATTCCACCATTCCAGTTTGTACAAAGTCCTCAACTTTGTTCTAAAATAATGCAAGTATGTTTGATGTCAATTTAGCGGTTTGATAATCTTTTGCGGGTACGGGTGCTGAACAGGAAAAGCGCAACGGTTATGGTCATAACGGCTGCTCCCAGCGGAAACGCCGCTTTCAGTTGAAATACATCCATCATCAGGCCGCCGATTAAGGATCCGGAGAGCATTCCCAGACTGTGCGCCAGCGTCAAAATGGCCATCACAGATCCCATCGAGTCGGTTTCGCTGCCTTTCTGGACGCCGATAGCCATCAAGGCCGGTACGGCGATGCCGCCGCCGATGCCAAAAAAAATGCAAGCCCAGATCAGTCCTGTTAAATCCGGTGCCCATTCAAACGCAAAAATGGCCCCCGCTACAATCAGTCCTCCGGACGCCACCATCCAGCGCTTGCTGATTTTGTCAGCCACATAGCCCATGGGCACATGCAGCACACCGCTAACGAGCACGCCCAGCATTATTAATATGCCGATGGCCGAACTCGAAGCATTATATTTAATTTTGGCATACAGCGGCAGAAAGGTCCAGATAATTCCGATGCACAGGATATGCGAAAACCGGAACACAAAAATACTGGCAATATCCCGCTGGGAAAACAGCTTTTTCCATTTGACCGGTGATTTTCCGCTGCTGAGGTATTTTTCAGAGCGGGTGGGAGGCAATAAAAAAAGGCTCAAAAAAAAACCAATGAGGGCCAGCAACCCCATACTGGCAAAAGACGTTTGCAGACTGAAACGGTCATGGATGACACCGCCTAAAAAGGGCCCAATGCTCAACCCGCAGAACATGGACATGTTAAATAGCCCCATAGAGAAGCCTTCATTTCCAGGCGGTGTAATATCACCGATATACGCCTGAATGATGGGCATCAGCATGGCAGAAGCAATCCCCTGGAAAAACCGCAGGACAATCAGCGCATTGATATCTTTTAAAAGAATAAATCCAAATGAAATGACCGCATAGGCCAGGAGTGCGGGTACAATCAGGGGCTTGCGCCCCTTGCGGTCTGACAGCCGGCCAAAATAAGGCAGAAAAAATGTTCGCGCCAGCGAAAAAGAGCCAAATATCATGCCAATGTAAAAACCACTGGCCCCTAGCTCATGGGCGTAAACCGGAAGCAGCGGTATCACGATGCCGACACCGGTAACGGTTGCAAATATCGAAAAAAAAAGAGTTGCAAATATTTTTTTATCGCCAATATTCATCGCTGATTTCAACAAAAGCGCTGCACAATATCATTCCTATTTATTCAGCACAATAATTTAGATGGTTGCTGGCTTCTCGCTTCGTCTCGACTGAGCTCATTGCAGGCTGGCCGCTGGCTAGTTGGTGATGCCTAATGCAGTGGTGCAGGAGTGTGCCAAAGCCTGCACAGGTGCCCGCCATATGTTTAATGAGGCATAATTTGAAAACAATAGAGGACGAGTAGGAGGACGAGTAGGATAAAGCGATTTAGATTTCGTCCTCGTCGTCGTCCTCGTGCTCGTCCTCGAGAACATAAATCATCAAACTCCTGCAACGCGCACTGCGGGAGCCAGCCGCCAGTAGCCAGATGTTACAGGCCAAAGATGATCGCCAGAAGACCGACCAGCCAGCAATAAGGAGCGAACATATGCAGGCCCCCTTTTTTGACGACCTGCAGCAGTGCTCTTAAAGCAACGTAACCCACAATTGCAGCCGTAACGGCACCCACCAGTGGAATGTTGAGGGATAAATCAGTTTCGGTTAAACCATCCTTAAGGCTCAGCAGTCCGGCCCCGAGAATAGCCGGTATAGACAGCAAGAAGGAATATCGGGCCGCCGTTTCTCGCTCGATACCCAGCAACAGCCCGATGCTGATCGTTGAGCCCGATCGTGAGATGCCCGGGATAATGGCCAATCCCTGTACAGTGCCGATGAGAAAAGCGTTTTTAAGGTTCAGGCGGTCGATACCGGGCACACGGGCAGCTTTTATCGTCCAACGGGTAAGCCATAACAGCAAGCCGGTCAGAATCAGCATCAAACCGACGATCAAAACCGATGAAAACAGCCGATCAGCAATTCCGCTAAATACCAGCCCCAGTAAAGCAGTCGGGATGGATCCAATGACGATCAGCAAAGCCATTTTTAGTTCAGGATCGGATTGAATCGCCGATAACGCGCGATCTTTTTTCCCTGCCGCGGTTAAAAGCCGCAGCAGCGCCATGACAATATTTTTGATTTCACGGTGAAAGACAGCAATGACGGCCGCCAATGTCCCCAGGTGGACGCATACATCGAAAAAAAGTTCGGCTTCTTTGAGCCCTAACAGCTGTTGCAGCAGCACCAGATGGCCAGAACTGCTGACCGGCAAAAATTCAGTCAAACCCTGGAGAATGCCCAGTATGATCGCCTCCACAAGATTCATATGGAACTGTCCGGATGAAGGTTGCCGTTAAAACTGCTGTCAATAATTGAATACAGCCCCTTATTTATGGCAAAGGGCATGGAGCATGGAGCATGGTGTTAGAATATGAATCGAAATTCCGTTCATTCAAAACGCCATGCCCGATGCGCCATGCCCGGTTATCGCAGATTATCATAGTACCAACTTCTGGGCTTCACTACAAGATAACTTTACCGGTATTTTTTGTGTTGTATCCTCCCAAGGCGTGCACGCGTTGCTTAAAGTCACGGCTGTTGATGATTTCAAACAGGAGCTGAAATGCATCGGTTTCGAAAAATTCCGGGAGGACGACCAGGTCGTACTGTTCAGTGACCACCGGAATAAAATCCAAATCCAGGGCTTTGGCGGCCGCATAGATTCCCAAACCGGCATCTGCAGCGCCGCTTAGCACCGATACAGCCACAGCCATGTGGGTAAATTCCTCGTTTTGATAGCCGTCAATGTCGTTGGCATTGGCATCTGTCTGTTTTAATTTGTAGTCCAGTAAAATACGCGTACCGGACCCGAGTTGCCGGTTGATAAAAGTGACTTCTTTACGACTGAGATCGGCAATTCCGCTGATCTGTTTGGGATTGCCCCTTTTTACAATAAGACCCTGATCGCGCTGTACCAGATGAACCAGCTTGACAGGCGTTTTCGGTAGATGTTTCTTAAGGTAAGATATATTATAAGATCCATCCGCAGTATCCAGAAGATGGGTGCCCGCCAGATGGCATACGCCCCGCTTAATGGCCATCAGACCGCCCATACTGCCGACATGGCTGGATGAAAGGGTAAATTCACTGTGGGCGGCCTTGAGCTGATCTGTAAGAACATCCAGGGAATTGTCATGGCTACCCACGATGACAATTGTTTTGCGGATGGCCGTTAGCGGGCGCAGCAGTTCCGCCGAAACCGTTTCTGAATCGTTGATGCCTTCGACGTGGTTGGGTATACGAATGATCCCATCGGCTTCTGTGATGGATGTAATGGTGCCGGCGCCTCTGGGCAGCGGGGTCGCCACAATACGGCCGCGCACCTCTCCCATTTTGACGCGCAAGAATTCCTCCACCCCGAGTTTGGAAGCAATCTTTTTCGTCGGCCGGACATCGACGGTTTCCCGTGGCGTGGCAGGTTGCCCGAGAAAGGCCTGCAGCAGCGGTTGGACAAATTGTTCAAAAGCAATAATGGCTGAAACCGGGTAGCCTGGAATGCCAAAGACCGGTTTGGTTGCAACCGATCCGATTACGATAGGCTTGCCGGGCATGATCGTTACGCCGTGAACGTGAATTTTACCCAGTTCGACAATGGCGGTTTTGGCAAAATCCTCAGAGCCGGCTGAGGACCCGCCGAGGACCAGGATCATATGATAATCCTCATCTACGGCGGCTTTGATCACCGCTTTAATCTTGTCGGTATCATCCACTACCATGTCGTGGCGCTGAAAAGTGCCGCCAGATTTTTCAATCAGTTTACCCAGGACGAACGAATTGGTTTCCAGTACCTGCCCGGGCCGAAACGCTTTAAGCTCGAGTTGACGCCAGTCCACCAGTTCCGACCCGGTGGGGATAATCAACACCTTTGGCCTGGTTTTAACCGCAACCGTAAACACCCCGCCTGATAACAGGGCGCCCACGCAATAGGGCGTAACCACATGGTTCTGAGGGAAAAGCAGTTCAGTGGCAACAATGTCCTCTCCGACTCTGCGTACGTTTTGCCAGGGAAATACGGGTGCTTCGATTTCGATGCGTTTTTCGTCCAGCGCATTGACATCTTCGACCATGATGACTGCATCGGTGTCTTGCGGCAGGACATGGCCGGTATTGACATAAAAGGCTTCGCGCCCGACGTTCAGCGTTTTGGGCGCAGCGGCGCTGGCGCCAAAGGTAATTACGGCTTTAACGGCCAGTCCGTCCATTGCAGCCAGATGAAAATTGGGGGATGACAGCCGGGCATTAACCGGTTCGGCCAGGACCCGACCGACGGCATCCGGCACCGGGAGCTCCTCGCTCGCAAGCGGTGGCAAGTTGGAAAATGACTGAAAAAGAATGTCTCGGGCTTCCGCCAGGGTTTTCATCTTCAGATAGATGTTCCGTTTATAGCTCATAGTAAGTTCCTAAAATACTATGTTCAGGGCTCAAAGGTTCAGGGTACTGCGCTTAAGCTACTGGCTTCTCGCTTCTTGCTTCGACTCGGCTGCCTTCGACATGAGCTCAGGCCGAATGTAGCCCTTCGGCCGTGAGCTCAGGGCCGAACGGCTCGTCGCAGGCTGGTTGGAAGCAGGGAATCGGCTGCCAGCAGCCAGTAGCCAGCAGCAAGCGGCCGGCATTACATCGGAATAACCTCTACCAGCGCACCCTTGTCCAGCCCTTCCGTGTTGATATCGATTTGAATCAGACCGTTGGCATTTACCATGGTGCTGATAAGCCCTGATTTTCCCAGCACCGGATCCGCCCACAACTGATTGCCCTCGCGGTGCAGCCGGACCCGAATAAAATCCACACGGCCCTGTTTTGACGCCACATTTCGGCTCAGCTTTGCCTGCAGCCGCAGCACGTTATCTTCCGTAGCGGGCCGCCCGCCCAGATGTTCAACAAAGGGCCTGACGACCTTGGAAAAAACAATCATGGCCGAGACAACATGTCCGGGCATTCCCCACAATGACTTGTTTTTAACGCTGGCCAGAATGGTGGGTTTGCCGGGACTGATGGATATGCCATGGACCAGAATTTTTGCATCCTGCAAGGCGGAAAGCACATCAACAGTATAATCACGGGTGCCCACAGAACTGCCGCCGGAAATTAAAACCATATGACAATGGTCAAGCGCCAGCTTGCATTTTTCAAGCAGCATTTCGAAATTATCCCGTACGATTCCGTATGATTTGGCGACCGCACCGGCATCATGAATCAGACCCGCAAGTGTATAGCTGTTGATATCGCGGATTTGTCCCATCTGCGGCCTTTCGTCGATGGGTATAATTTCGTCACCGGTGGAGATAATACCGACCACCGGTTTCTGGTAAACGGTTATCTGCTGCTTGCCCAGAGCGGCCAACAGCCCCGCCTCCTGCGGACGTATGACCTGTCCTTTGTTCAACACAGTCGCATGTTTTTCAATATCTTCACCGATGGCGATCATATTCTGGCCGGGAGCCACACTGCGATAAACTTCTATGGTGGTGTCGTCGATGGCTTCGGTGTGTTCAATCATCACCACACTATCGGCGCCCTGGGGAACCATTCCTCCGGTGGCGATTCTGGCGGCTTCTCCGGGGGCAATTTCAAATTCCGGCGATTGTCCCATGGCGATGTTACCAGTGATTGTCAGATAAGCCGGATTGCCTTCGCTGGCGCCAAAAGTGGAAGCGCCTTGAACCGCATACCCATCTACAATCGTGCGCGGAAAATCCGGCAAATCTTCTTCAGCAACGATATCTTCGGCCAAAACGTTGCCGACCGCATCCGTCAGGGCAACCTTTTTCACGCCGATCCGCTCAAATGCGCTACGATAGCTTAATACGGTTTCTAAGTCTGTGACCTTGAAGAATTCTTTCATTATTTCGCGTTGTCCGTTTCGATGCATTAAAAATAAAGCTTTATTCTTAGCATACCGTGTTACGCAATTCAATGCAGGTTCCTAGATCGGATGACAGAAGTCAGAGATCAGATGTCAGAAGACAGAAGTCAGATGACAGAGGACGGAAAGATACGGATGGTGAAGCGCAAAAGCTGCTTAATGTCGTCTGTCCTCTGTTCTTGCAAAAGGATTCAATAAAAGGTTATAATCGCGCGGAAATTAAAATTGACATGGCAGTATCCACTAATCACAAACGTAATCAAACCCTATGCCAGAAACAGATGAATCGTCAGCTGCTTTGCCGCGGGCTGAAAAGCCGGAATTCTTAACTGAAAAGCGATTCGACGCGCTCGAGTTGCCGGAGCCAGTATTAAGGGCTCTAAATGACGCCGGTTTTGAGTACTGCACGCCGATCCAGGAGCAAACGCTACCGATATCCTTGAGCGGTCGGGATGTTGCCGGTCAGGCACAGACGGGAACAGGCAAAACAGCGGCATTTCTGGTCACGGTCATTACCCGCCTGTTAATGCTCTCCGATCGCGACCCTCGGTTGCCGTCGGCTCTGATTATCGCACCCACCCGGGAACTTTCCCATCAAATTGTCGAGGAAGCCCGCACCTTGTGTCGACATACGGATTTAAAGATCGCCGAGGTTGTCGGTGGTGTTGATTACAAACGCCAGGCCCAGATGTTGCGGCGGGGTGTTGATATCATCATTTGCACACCCGGGCGCATCATCGATTACTATAAGCAGGGTATTTTCAAAACCGATGCCATTAAAATTTTAGTGATCGATGAAGCGGATCGATTGTTTGATCTGGGATTCACCAAAGACATGCGTTACCTGCTCCGCAAACTGCCCCTTTACGATAAACGGCAATCCATGCTCTTTTCGGCCACGCTTTCATATCGGGTGATGGAACTTACTTATGAATACATGAATTTGCCTGAGTTCATTTCGGTCACACCCCAGACCATAACGGTTGAAGGAATCGACCAGCACCTGTTTCACGTTGGAACTGAAAAGAAACTGGAGCTCCTGCTGGGCTTGCTGAAAAGAGAAGACTGGATTCGGATGCTCATTTTTGTAAATACGAAAGTCGGGGTCGATTGGTTGACACGGAAACTGAAAGGCAATGGCTGGCCGGCGGAAAGAATCACCGGCGATTTGCCCCAGCGCAAGCGTTTTCGGTTAATGGAGCAATTCAAAAATGGCAAAATCAAAATTCTGGTCGCCACCGATGTTGCCTCGCGTGGCATCCATGTTGAAGATATCAGCCATGTGATCAACTATGACCTTCCCCAGGATTCTGAAAATTATGTGCATCGCATTGGCCGCACCGCCCGTGCGGGCAAGACCGGCAAAGCCTTTGCGCTGGCCTGCGAAGACTACGTTTATCATCTGGAGCCACTGGAGGAAATGCTGGGGTATAAAATCCCCGTCGTTTGGCCCGGAAACGATTGGTATATTGCTGATAAATCAAAGCCCATTGCCCCTGAGCGCAGATCGCGCCTCAGAAGATCCGGCCGGAAACGCAGCCAGCATCGGGCAAAAAAACGCACTCAGGCACCGGCTGCATCAACCAAAGCCAAGGCGCGTTCCTATCCAGGCGCATTTTTTGGTTTTGGCCCCGAATCTCCCAAAGGCGCCGACGCCAAAAAAAAGGGGGCTTCAGAAACGCCGGCTCCCAAAAAGCGAACCCGGCGCCAAAAAAAAAGTCCCTCCCGGACGACTAAAAAATCCAAGTCCGCTAAACCTGCCAATCAGCGCTGAAGTTCTGCACCATCTCTGCCTGAGCGGACGTTAGTCCCGGTTCATAAACTAATGGACAGGCCGCAGTTTTCTGCCTTGCTAAAGTCCAACTTTTTACTTAACTTAACTGCCATGGGCCGTGTATTTGATTTCAAAGATGCTATCGCCTACGAGCGGTGGCTGAAAAAACCCGAAAGCAAAGCCGCTTTCGAGCTGGAAACCCAGCTGATGCAAACTTTGCTCAAGCCGATGCGGGGCGAATCGGTACTGGATATCGGGTGCGGGACCGGAGTATGCCTGCAGGCTTTCTTGGACATGGGATTGCAGGTGACCGGTCTGGATCCCTCGACCTATATGCTGGATATCGCCGCTCGCAATATCGATAACCGTGCCGACCTGTATCAGGGTTATGCCGAAGACTTGCCCTTTGATGATAATTCCTTTAGTTACGCCTGTTTATTTACAACCCTGGAATTTGTCGATAACCCTCAAAAAACACTGGAAGAAGCCTGTCGGGTGGCCAAAGATCGGTTATTTATCGGTGTGCTGAATCGTTATGCCATCAAGGGAATTCAGCGGCGCGTCAAAGGTATGTTTACCGCCTCTATTTTTAACCATGCACAATTTTTCAGTGTCTGGGAATTGAAACAGCGCATTCGTAAAATCGTCGGCCACACGCCCATATCCTGGCGAACCGTATGCCAGCTACCCTCACAGTCGGGCAAGATTGCCATCAGCCTGGAGCAGTCTAAAATTATTCAACGCTGTCCGTTTGGTGCTTTTGCCGGAATGGTTGTCTCACTGGTTCCAAAATTTAGGACCCGCCCATTGACCATGCGATACCACGCCGGAAATTCGGGCGGCGCAATAACATGATCGGCCTGGCGTGATTTTGTATTTTGGAATTTAGAATTCAGATTTTGAGACAGAAAGACCCAAATCTATGGAAGCTTACCTGTATGAGCTGCTAGACGATAGTAAGGTCAAATGCAATTTATGCAGCCATCGCTGTGTAATAAAAGACGGCCGCCGGGGTCTGTGCAGTGTGCGCGAAAATCAAGCCGGCACGCTGCAAACGCTGGTGTATGGTAAGCTGATTGCCCGGCACGTGGATCCCATCGAAAAAAAGCCTTTGTATCACTTTTTGCCGGGCACCCTTTCGTATTCGATCGCCACGGTAGGCTGCAATCTGCGCTGCCGGTTTTGCCAGAACGCCGATATTGCGCAGATGCCCACGGATCATAAAGGCCGGATCATGGGTGATACCGTCAGCGCCCAGCAGGTGGTTGATGATGCCGCCCGAACCGGTTGCAGCAGTATTGCTTATACATACACCGAGCCGACGGTGTTTTTTGAATTTGCTTACGACACCGCCAAAATGGCCCATGCGCGAGGAATCCGTAATGTTTTTGTCACGAATGGATATATGACCGCCGAAGCCCTTGAAATGATCAATCCCTATCTGGACGCCGCCAATGTGGACCTGAAAGCTTTTACGGACGAATATTACAAGGATTTGTGCGGGGCGCGCCTGGCCCATGTCCAAGAAACCTTGCGGCAGATGAAAGCGTTGGGAATTTTTATCGAAGTCACCACCTTGATTGTGACGGGTCTCAACGATGACGCTGCCGAGTTGCAACAACTGGCTGAATTTATCGCCCGTGACCTGGGCAACGACACGCCCTGGCATATCAGCCGCTTTCACCCGACATATAAACTCACCGATCGTCCGGCCACGCCGGTGGAAACCCTTGCGCGCGCACGCGAGATCGGGCTGCAGGCCGGGCTTAAATATGTGTACACCGGCAATGTACCCGGCAATGAGGGCGAAAATACCTTCTGCTCCGGGTGCGGTGAGAAGGTTATCAAACGCTGGGGGTTTCAGGTCGGCGCCATGCGAATCAAAGACGGCGATTGTATGCATTGTGGTGAAAAGATTGATGGTGTCTGGAAATAGAACCTATCTCAAAAATGCATCTAACGCCCAAGGGCTTTGTTTCCCCGACAAATCGGGATTACACATCTGTTCTTATGTAAATTAAGGTGTGCATAAAACCGATTCAAAATACTCGAATACTAACGTGTATACTCATATACACGCATTTTGAATCGGCCTGCGACGAGCCGTTCGGCCCTGAGCTCACGGCCGAAGGGCTACATTCGGCCTGAGCTCATGTCGAAGGCAGCCGAGTCGTTTTGCGCCGCGTTCCTGAGCGTGACCTACTATTTTTGAGATAGGTTCTTAATAATTTTAGTCACATCTTCAATATTTCATTTTTGATGCCAGCTGACAGTTACTTTTTTTTCACAAACCCATTCCATCCTATTCTTCTAGTCGCATCTTAAGTTAAAGCAGCATTTTAAAACTTGACTCCCAATTTTCATTTCTTTATAGTCGCATATTTACGTCCACTGATTATTACATCACGTGTCGGGACCAAGGTAGATTCATCATGCAAGCACTCAAAAAATTAAGCACAGCAATCGATTCCCTTAACCAATGGGTCGGCCGGGGGGTTGCCTGGGTGACGCTGGGCCTGGTGCTGGTAGTTTTTGTCGATGTGGTCATGCGGTATCTTTTCAATACGAGTTTCGTATTTACCCAGGAACTGGAATGGCACCTGTTTGGTTTCATTTTTCTGATCGGTGCCGGTTACACCCTGCTGCACGATGGTCATGTGCGGGTGGATATCATTTACCAGCGTGTCGGATTCAAATCCCGGGCCTGGATTAATCTTGTTGGCGTTATTCTTTTTCTCATCCCCGGTTGTATCATGGTGATTACAACGTCCTGGAAATTTACAATGAACGCGTTTGCAATCATGGAGGGCTCACCGGATCCCGGCGGCATCCCCTTTCGATTTGTGCTCAAAGGTTGCTTGCCGGTCGGATTTACACTCCTGCTACTGCAGGGGATTTCTCTGGGCATCCATAGCCTAATGCAAATTCTGGGGATTGAACAGGCAGAGGAGACACCTCACTGATGGAGTATCTGGCTGCCTGGATGTTTTTAGCGCTAACGATTTTGTTGATGGGTGGCTTTCCGGTTACCTTTACGCTACTGGGCACCGCGCTGACGTTTGGTTTGATCGGTTTTGGGTGGGATTTTTTTAATTTGCTGCCCCTGCGGATCTGGGGTCGGATGACCAACGTCACACTGGCGGCAGTTCCATTGTTTGTCTTCATGGGCGTTATGCTCGAACGTTCAGGCCTGGCCGAAGAATTACTGGATACCATGGGACTGCTTTTCGGGCGCCTGCGTGGCGGGTTGGCGATTTCAGTGGTGGTGGTCGGCGCGCTGCTGGGTGCCTCCACCGGGATTGTCGGTGCCACTGTGGTCACCATGGGGTTGCTGGCGGTGCCGACGATGCTTAGGCGCGGATATCAAAAGGAATTGGCCACCGGCACGGTATCGGCATCCGGCACGTTGGGGCAGATAATTCCGCCCAGTATCGTGCTGGTGCTTATCGGTGATATTGTCGGCGTTTCAGTCGGCGATCTGTTTATCGGGGCGGTTTTACCGGGCCTGCTGCTGGTCGGCCTTTTTATCATCTATATCCTGATTGTGTCGTTTCTGCGACCGGGTGTGGCGCCGGCCATTTCGAAAGAAGAACTGGCGGCCATCGGACCCCGCCAGCTGGCCGCCCAGGTCGGCCGGGCGCTGTT
>JASFIV010000126.1:0-12752 GCA_050122475.1 Desulfobacterales bacterium
GAGCTGTGTTCTCCGCGGATTTCAGCCTGCAACGTACTTCAAGTACGCTGCAGGCTAAAATCCTTGTGCGGCCTGGCTCATCGAAAAAACCCCTCATTTATGGACTGGAAACAAATATTTTTTAAGATAGCTTCACATTCATTATTTTATGCTTTGGAAACAAGTTGATGGTATGCTTTGATTAAACATCTAAGATTTTATGGTTGAGTTTGTAGCCCGTTTGCCGGTTAAAAAAATAACATCGGTGATCTTTCATATTTTCATCGGGCCCAATGGGCTCAACCGGCAACCGGCCAACCGGATTTACAGATTGGAAACAATTTCAAGATGTGCTTTAATTGGAGCTCAAAATCTGAATTCAACGAAATTACCATCTGGCGCTTAGCGGAAATTTTTTAAAAAAGTAGAAAATCCCAGGTTTTTTCCGAGGCTCCCGCAACATGCGGGATTTCACATCTTGATTTCATAAATCAAATGTGTTCAAAAGGCGCAATTCGATCCGAAAGCGGAGCGTACACGTTAGTACGTGAGCATTTCGGAGCGGATTGCAACACAGCCATAGGGAAAAAGATGGGGATTTGAAGAAGAGATTATGGATGCATTACTAGCATTAGAGGATGGCCGCACGTTTGCCTGCCGGTCCTTTACCGGCCCCGGGCAGGCAACCGGTGAGGTCGTGTTTAATACCAGCATGACCGGCTACCAGGAGGTCCTGACCGACCCCTCTTACAGCGGGCAAATGGTGGTCATGACCTATCCGCTGATCGGAAATTACGGCGTCAATCCGCAGGACATTGAATCCAACCGGATACAGGTGGCCGCCTTTATCATTAAAGAATACCAGCCCTATCCCAGCAATTATCGTTCGACGGCGAGTCTGGCGGATTACCTCATTGACCAGAATATCATGGGTATCGAGGGTTTAGACACCCGGGCCATCACGCGCCATATTCGCAATGCCGGTGCCATGCGGGCCGTTATCTCCACAGACGATCTCACACCGGCTTCGTTAGTAAAAAAGGCCAATGAAATTCCTCAGATGGCCGGACTAAATCTGGCTAAAGAGGTGACGACCCCGCAGCCTTTTTATTGGGATAACGGCAAACCACAAATTTTCGATCTCGACCGACGCCCGCTGGATCAGGCTATCTGGCAGCATCGTGGGACCAAACGTTCGGTGGTGGCTTTTGATTTTGGAATCAAATTCAACATCTTGCGGCAACTTGAGCAGGCCGGTTTTGAGCTGGTGGTGGTTCCGTCTTCGACAACTGCCGCCACGATTGAGGCCATGGCGCCCGACGGCATTTTCCTTTCAAACGGTCCGGGCGACCCCGAGCCGGTAGACGATGCCATTCAGACCATACGATCGCTATTGGACTATCGACCTATTTTCGGGATTTGTCTGGGTCACCAGCTCCTCGGTCTAGCGCTGGGCGGAAAAACTTTTAAGTTGAAATTCGGCCATCGGGGTGCTAATCAACCGGTCAAAAATTTTCGATCCGGAAAGGTCGAAATTACCTCCCAGAACCATGGTTTTGCGGTTGATACGGAATCGCTCCAGGAAAATGATGTTGAAATCACCCATATTAACCTAAATGACAACACTCTGGAGGGCTTTCGGCACCGCAAATACCCGATCTTTTCGGTGCAATACCATCCTGAAGCATCGCCGGGTCCTCACGATGCACGTTATCTTTTCGATGAGTTCAAAGAATTGATGCGTTAGGTAATTGGCTACTTGCTGCTGGCAACTCGATCTGAACTTCAGATGCCAGCAGCTATAAGCCAGAGGCGAGTCGCCAGCTGCCAGAAGCCGCTCCAAATAATACGGCTCGGGAAAAAGCGCCCCGCTAATATGTGAAAACCTGAAACCTCTGAAAATAGGAAATGCCCAAGCGAACAGACATCCATCGAATCTTAATTATCGGTGCCGGCCCGATCATCATCAGCCAGGCGTGTGAATTCGATTATTCCGGGACCCAGGCCTGCAAGGCCCTCAAAGAGGAAGGCTTCGAAGTCATCCTGGTCAACTCCAATCCCGCCACCATCATGACCGACCCCGAAACGGCCGATCGAACTTATATCGAACCGGTCACCCCCGAAGCGGTGTCACTGATCGTTGAGCGGGAGAAACCCGATGCCTTGCTGCCGACCTTGGGCGGCCAGACCGGCTTGAATACAGCCATCGAAGTCGCCCAGAGCGGGATTCTGGAAAAATTCGGCGTTGAAATGATCGGTGCCTCCACGGCCGCTATCAAAAAAGCAGAAGATCGTAACCTGTTTCGCAAAGCGATGTCCAACATTGGATTGCGTATTCCGCAGAGCGGGATTGCCGAAAGCATGGGTGAAGTCCGCCAAATTGCCGACCACATCGGATTTCCCATCATTGTCCGTCCCAGTTTCACCCTCGGCGGCACCGGGGGCGGTGTGGCTTACAACGCCGATGATCTTTACCAGCTTTCCCGGGCCGGACTGGATGCGAGCCTAATCGGCCAGGTCATGCTCGAAGAGTCGGTGATGGGCTGGAAGGAATACGAACTGGAGGTCATGCGCGATAAGCAGGATAATGTGGTCATTGTCTGCTCGATTGAGAACGTGGATCCGATGGGAATCCACACCGGCGACAGCATCACGGTGGCTCCAGCTCAAACCCTCAGTGACAAAGAATACCAGATGATGCGCAATGGGGCCATTGCCATCATGCGCGAAATCGGGGTCGACACCGGCGGATCAAATGTGCAATTCGCCATCAATCCCGAAGACGGCGAGATGGTGGTGATTGAAATGAACCCCAGGGTGTCGCGCAGCTCCGCGTTGGCATCTAAGGCCACCGGTTTTCCGATTGCCAAGATTGCCGCCAAGCTGGCGGTGGGCTATACCCTCGATGAAATCCCCAACGACATTACCGGTGAAACCCTGGCCTCCTTTGAACCCACCCTGGACTACTGTGTAGTCAAAGTGCCGCGCTGGACATTTGAAAAATTTCCCGAAACACAAGACTTTTTAACCACTTCGATGAAATCAGTGGGAGAAACCATGGCCATCGGTCGGACCTTTAAAGAAGCCCTGCAAAAGGGATTGCGCTCCCTTGAAATCGGTCGTTACGGTCTGGGAGCGGACGGCAAAGGCCCGGCCCGGGACTCGAACGATAAAAACTGGCTGCCATCCCAATCTGAAATCCAGCAAAAACTGACCTCACCCAACTCGCAACGCATATTTTATTTGCGCTATGCCCTTTTAATGGGTATTCCGGTGCGCACGATTTATCGAATGACCGGGATCGATCCGTGGTTTATTCATCAGATCGCACAAATTGTTGACTTGGAGCAGCAGATCCAAACCGCCGGCACCACACTGCCGGATGTGCTGCTTAAGAAAGCCAAAGAGTGGGGTTTTTCAGACGTTCAGCTGGCACATTTAACGGGTGTTACCGAATCAGACATCAAAAAAAGGCGTTCAGCCCAGGGGCTGAGGCCGGTTTACAAACTGGTGGACACCTGCGCGGCTGAATTTAAGGCGGCCACCCCCTATTATTACTCCACCTATGAATTGGAAAACGAGGCCCGCGTATCAGATCGCAAAAAGGTAATGATTCTCGGCGGCGGCCCCAACCGCATCGGGCAGGGAATCGAATTTGACTACTGCTGCGTGCATGCTTCTTTTGCGCTGCGCGAAGAAGGTGTCGAAAGCATCATGGTCAACAGTAATCCCGAGACGGTCAGCACGGATTACGACACGTCCGACAAATTGTATTTTGAACCCCTGACCCATGAAGATGTGCTACACATCGTTGAAACCGAAAATCCGATGGGGGTCATTGTTCAATTTGGCGGTCAGACGCCGCTAAACCTGTCGGTCGGACTGCATGCCGCCGGAGTCCCGATTCTGGGGACACAGCCCGAGAGCATCGATCGTGCCGAAGACCGCAAGCTGTTTCAGGTCATGCTTAACAAGCTCGGTTTGATACAGCCGGCCAACGGCACGGCCTTAAACGTTGATGATGCCCTCAAGGTGGCTGAAACCATCGGTTATCCGGTGGTGGTACGACCCTCTTATGTGCTCGGCGGGCGGGCCATGAAAATTGTCTACGATCAGGCCGGGCTTGAAAATTTTACCCGTCTGGCGATTTTAGCCTCACCGGGTTACCCGGTTTTGATTGATAAATTTGTCGAGGATGCCTTTGAATTTGATGTGGATGCCATCTCAGACGGGCAGGCCACGATTATTGGCGGTATCATGGAACATATCGAGGAAGCGGGTGTGCACTCCGGTGACTCGGCCTGTGTACTGCCGCCGGTCAATATTGAGCCGCAATTTCTCGACCAAATCACCCAGGCCACCAAATCCATGGCCAGCGAACTAAAAGTGGTGGGCCTGATGAATGTCCAGTACGCCCTGAAAGACGGCCAGCTGTACGTGCTGGAAGTCAACCCCAGGGCATCCCGCACGATCCCATTTGTCAGCAAGGCCACCGGCGTTCCCCTGGCCAAACTGGCGACCAAAGTGATGCTGGGTCGATCCCTGGAAGATCTGGGTTTAACCGCTGAAATTGTTCCAGCGCACCTGTCGGTTAAAGAGGCGGTATTACCCTTTGATCGCTTTCCAGATGTGGATATTTTACTGGGTCCGGAGATGAAATCTACCGGGGAAGTTATGGGGATCGGTTCGGATTTCGGGTCGGCCTATGCCAAGGCTCAGCTGGGCGCCGGTCAGAATTTGCCGACCAGCGGCACGGTATTTATCAGCGTGATCGACGCTGATAAAAAGACCGTATTGCCGGTGGCCGCCAAATATCGGGATGCCGGATTTAATATTATGGCCACTTATGGAACATCTCAATATTTGGCCGATCACGGGATCCCCAATAAAGCCGTTAACAAAGTATCCGTCGGCCGCCCGCATGTGGTGGATGCCATCAAAAATTCCGAGATCCAGCTGATTATCAATACCTCCATCGGTGGTGAAACCCGACGGGACGGCTACTATATCCGGCGCAATGCCCTGCGCTATAAAATCCCGTACGCCACTACCACGGCCGGAGGCATGGCGATTTTCAAGGCCATTGAAACATTGCGCCAACGGAAAATAGCCGTTAAAACCATCCAGGAATATAATGCTGAAACTTGAAACTCGAAACTCGAAAATTGGGGGTATTGATGAAAGAAATCTATGAACTGGATGTATATAAACTGGCTGAGACACTCTCAGATTTAATATGGTACGCATTCGATGATTGGTCTGACAAGGCTAAAAATACGATTGGATACCAGATTATAAAATCAGCGGATAGTATTGCAGTCAATCTTGCCGAGGGTTACGGGAGATATACGCCTGCTGAAAGAAAGCGGTTTTATTACTATTCAAGAGGCTCTTTTGAAGAAACCAAGGCTTGGCTGCGTAAACTCATTCGAAGGAAGATCATTAACGACAAAGCGACTCAGGAATACTCAGTAATCATAGATGAATTGGGCCCTAAGTTAAATGCGTTTATCAGGAGTACCAAGCTAAATGAAGATTGAAGAACCCTCTAGTGTCAAGTTTCAAATTTCGAGTTTCGATGATGACAAGCCCCGTGAGGCCTGCGGGATTTTCGGCATCTACGATCATCCGGAAGCCGCTGCGCTGACGTATTTTGGCCTGTATGCCTTGCAGCACCGGGGGCAGGAAAGCGCCGGTATTGCGGTTGCCAAAGACATGCAGATAACTGAACATAAGGGCATGGGGCTGGTATCAGATGTCTTCGACATGGACCAACTCTCAAGGCTGGACGGGGGCAGCGCCGTGGGCCATGTGCGCTATTCGACAACCGGCAGCTCCATTTTGACCAACGCCCAGCCCTTTCGGGTTCACCATCGTAAAAAATCCTATGCGGTGGCCCACAACGGCAATTTTACCAATGCGCATATACTCAAGAATGAACTCGAAGCCGCCGGATCCATTTTTCAGACCACCATGGACAGTGAAATTTTTCTGCATCTTTTTGTCAAAAACCTCAAGTCCGGATTTGAGCAGGCCTTGGTCAAAACGGTCTCGCGGCTGGAGGGTGCCTATTCCATTATTATGCTGACCAGCAAGGGAGAGGTCATCGGGATTAAAGATCCCCATGGCTTTCGGCCCTTGTGTCTGGGAAAACTCAACGGCAATTATGTGCTGGCATCTGAAACCTGTGCCTTTGATCTGGTTGAAGCTGAATTCATCCGCGAAATCGATCCCGGTGAAATCGTCATTATCGGTGAAGACGGCATTAAAAGCATTCAGCTGCCGACCCCTCCAACCCGGGCGTTTTGTATCTTCGAACTCATCTATTTTGCACGGCCGGACAGCACCATTTACGGTCAAAATGTCTATTTAACGCGCCAAGCCCACGGGCGTTGTCTGGCCCGGGAAGCACCCGTTGATGCCGATCTGGTGATGCCCTTTCCCGATTCCGGGACCTATGCGGCCCTGGGATATTCGGAAGAATCCGGTATTCCATTTGAGATGGGGATGATTCGCAATCACTATGTCGGCCGCACCTTTATTCAACCCACCCAGAGTATGCGGGATTTTGGGGTGCGGATTAAATTGAATCCAGTCAAAGAGCTTCTCAAGGGCAAAGATCTGATTATTATTGAAGATTCCATTATCAGAGGTACGACTATTAAAACGCGGGTAAAGTCCCTGCGGAAATTAGGGGTGCGGCGCGTGCATATGCGAGTGGCCGGACCGCCGCACCGCTTCCCCTGCCACTACGGTATCGATTTTTCGACTCGCGGGGAACTGATCGCAGTCCGCAAATCGGTTGCCGAACTCAAGGATTATTTGGGCCTTGATTCGCTGCACTACCTCAGTATTGACGGCCTGTTGAATTCCACCGGCCTTGAGAATCCCAAACAGCATTTTTGCAGAGCCTGCTTCGACGGGTGCTACCCGGTCAGCTTTGATGAAATGGTGTCCAAGCACTGTCTGGAAATCGTGGATTAACAAATGAACAACTTGGCTGCTGAAATACCTCAAAGTCACAGTGGCCAAATAAAAATTTATAATGATTCAAGGTATTTAAGATTTACTCCTTGCCCTTTCGGGGGGGGCGTTATAAAATGGTAACGTTAAGTCATTTTCGAACCCGCCCGGTTGCTTGGAGGAATGCATGCTTGAATCACGTTACCTGAAGGATAATATTGAAAATATCCAAAAATTATTGGGAATTCCCGCCCTCAGAAATTTTGAAACCAAAAGCCTTGGAAAACTGCTGAAACTCAGCAAAATTCGTGAATACGAAGACGGCGAGCGGATCATAAGAGAAGGGGATCGGGATCCCTGGCTCTATTTTTTACTTTCCGGTAAAATAAAAATCACCAAAGAAGGGCTGGAAATCGGCAGCATGGATAAAAAGGGTGAAATCTTTGGTGAAATGCGCGTTATTGACAGCATGAGCCGATCGGCCACTGTGCAGGCTGTAGGTAAAACCATGTGTTTGGCCGTCGACACATCCGCCAAGAAAAGATTATCGCTGAGCAGCAGCAAGGATGAAAAATTGGACTTTCTGCTGCTACTTTACCGCATTTTTGCCGAATTTATGTCCATCCGATTACGGGCCACCAATGAAGAGCTGATTATGGCCAAAAAGAAAGTCAAAAGATTAATACAACAATTATGAGTGTTAGAAGAACTGTCGCCTTTTCGAAAAAGTCCGCTAATCTTTTCTTTCACATTCTCACCGAGTGCAACCTTAACTGCCGGCACTGCTATATCAACCCTGAACAACACGGCAAAAGGCGTGTGCCCTTGAATACCATCAAGGCATGGCTGGATGTATTTTTCGATAACAGCGCAACCCCGAATCTGATCTTTTTAGGTGGTGAACCGACCCTGCATCCGCATCTGGCTGAGGCCGTTAAATATGCGCGCAGCCGGGGTTTCAGTTCGATTACCATTGATACCAATGGATTTTTGTTTCACCATATCCTCGACAAGGTGGGTCCGGAGGAGGTTGACTTTTTCAGCTTTAGTCTGGATGGCGCCACCCGCAAAACCAACGATACCATTCGCGGGCAGGGGTCCTATGACGCCTGCACAAAGGGCATCCTCAAGACCGTCTCTGCTGGTTTTGCCACCAGCCTGATTTATACCGTCAGCAGGGCCAATATAGCTGAATTGGAATCGATGCCGGCCCTTTTGAGCGATCTGGGGGTTGAGCGCTTTTTTATTCAGGTCATCGGTTTGCGCGGTAAAGCCACCCGGTCCGGTGCGAAGGGCGCATTGCAGGTTTCCCGATCCGAATGGCTGCAAACCATCCCGCCGCTGGCTCAAAAAATTGCCGCCCGGGGAGTAACGGTCAGCTATCCCAAAGTGTATCTGGAACCTGAAGAAACTTTTGAATGTGCCGGGCGCGTGGCCCAAAATTATTTCGTTTTTCCCAACGGCCGGGTGTATCAGTGCCCGCTGTGTGAAGATCTTCCCATTCACAGCCTGGAATTAAAAGACAATCAGCTGATCCCCACTGCCAAGCTCAACGAGAGTGATTTGTTCGAACTGAATATTCCGGAGGGCTGCGTGATGAACAAACTGATTCAGCCCGACAATATCAGCTATACGGTTGGTGGCGTACCGGAATATAAGATTGGGTGTTGTCTGTTGAAGGAGGAGATTTCAGGTTCAGAAGACAGATGACAGAAGACAGAAGTCAGAGTGCGGAAAACGAAAAATAGTATGTAGATATCGAGTCAGGGTTGCCGTTTTCTGTCATCTGACCTCTGACCTCTGTTCTCTGAAATTAGAAGAAACGGAAGACCATGCCCACCATTCGTCAAAAGATAATTTCTCTCTTAAGCGCTGAAGAAATGAGTGCTCGGGAAATTTCCGGGGAAGTGGGGATAGCTGAAAAAGAAGTGGCCGAACACTTGGCTCATATTGCCCGCTCGGTTTCATCGCAGGGAAAGAAGATCAGCATTACGCCGGCAGCATGTCTGGCCTGCGGCTATGAATTTGAAAATCGTAGGCGTTTTACCCGCCCCGGGCGTTGCCCACAGTGCAAAAAATCCCACCTGCAAAGCCCGCGCTTCCGCATCAGCAAATGACCTGGCAGCCACAACGCTTATTCCATATCATCTTCTAAAAATTTCGGGAGTCGATTAAATTCCAAACCGCATTTTCAGCATACTTGAAAGTCATATTCTGCTGAGATACCAGATACGTATCTGTAGTTTTTGGAAATGTGGAAGTTTCTCAATATATCACCGGTCGCAACTCTCAATAATGATTGACTAAATTTTATTGATTTGACTATAAATACACCCAAATTGTTCCAGATTTTCCTATTCCAACTGATCAGAAGCTGTTCGTCATTCCAGAATTGAATCCGGTCCGCATCTGAATCCTGCACTCAAATAACTAGCCATACATCGAGTTCTTCGGTTTAAAACCTTAAAAAAAAGGGTGCCCTATGCAAAAGGATTCATCACCGACAATTCAGGGCTTTAAAGTAAGGGCTGTTCGGGTGCCGATGACAGAACCGCATCAGACCGCCAGCGGCGTGATTACCGAGTCGCCTCTGGTCTTGAGGACATATTAACCGACACCGGAATCAGCGGGCACAGCATTGTGTTCACCTACACGCCGGCCGGGTATATGTCTATTCACCGGGCCTTTCTCAGGCGGATCTGGAGAAGACAGGGGCCATCAAAATCGAAAATATCCAAGAAACTGTCGACCGGTTGTGGGACAGCCACCCCGGCGTAGTGGCTGTCCCTGATGGGCCTTACGTGGTGGGCATCTGCAATACAAGATTTTTTCGACGGCATACTGACAGCCAGCAACAGATTTTGCGGAAAGCTACACATTACCAATCAATCAATTCAACAAGCTGGAATCCCATGACAATACAGATAATGACGGTTGATGGAAATACGGCGACAGCGCCTATGGTGCAGTCGCCCCCATTCCCGAGGCAGTCTGGTTGCTTTTGAAATAGGACGTTTCAGCTTATTGCAATGTTGACCGCTTCTATTTTTTCCTTTGCAAAAAGGAACTTCTGGTCATACCCGCCCCGATGGAATCGTAAAGGATGGTCTTGGCCTGTCGCAGGTTTTCAAGGTTTTGATTGACCGCATACCCTTGAATGGTATCCGGTTGCAGGGCACCGCGCTCAAGATCGTATGGCAATCTTTGCATACAGACAACCGAACAATTTCCGCGCACATGAATATTGGTCACCATTTTATTGGCGATGACATCCGCAGCCGCCTTTTTTGCGTCCGTTTTGCTCCCATCAAGCACCTGCTCGAGGGTTAACGGGATCATGGCAAAATTGGCCTGATGTTCTATCAGAAGGTCAATATCTTCCATATCCAGGTTATGGGGGGCCATTAGTGTCTCCAGATGGTATTTTGCACCACGGGTGGCATGCAGAAATACGCCTTTACCATTCATGTGTCCAAACATCTCCGCCCTGTCGGTAAACGGCAGGACTTCGATATAGGGGGCGAAACAGCCGTGGCTCTGGGTCAGCGTATCAATGATTCCCCATTTGGGCCTCCGGCTGAAATGCCCTTGTCCCCTGTGCAAACGAAGCACAACATCTCGATCGGCGCCAAGGTAAATCGAGGCGATGGTCTTGTATTTACCCGTGGCCGTATACGCATTTGCAATCTGGGCGATATGGTCCGGCTGCCGGTCAACCGTCATCACGTCAAACGCAAAAGCATTGACATGTTGATTATAAAACGCCAAGGCATTGCGAAATTTTTTGAATGTCCCCTTAGCAGCCGCCTCGGGGTACGACTGTTCTACAAAACAGTGCTGAACCCGGGTGGCCAATGCCGGTACCCTGTATTCGAGTTTGCCCAGTTGATTGTCAATAATGATGCCGTCTATTTTATGCGGACCTTTTATTTTTAGCAGCTCGCCGGCGATTCGATGCGCAATGTCATCCCCGGCGTTAAATGTTACCTTTTGCGGCAAATCGACGTCATCGGCTTCCGATATCTGCGATTTCGTCTCAAGGACAGTGGCCACCGCATCGTCACCAAAGATGATGTTGGCGGTGTCGTCCGGCGTAAAGACTTTGGCGCGATGCACATTTTCGGCACCGACAATAATCGACAGGTCACCGGCTTGCAGCATTCCGGCTATCGACATTATGAATGCGAGCTCAACAGACACGTTAAAACCCGGACAACCGGCGTATAAATCGAGCAGCTGTGCATCTGGGCAGCTACTTTTGACAAGTTCAAAGGCATGCCGGACAAGCGGTCCCGGATCGTATTTGTCTTCACCGATATTGGTGGCCCCGATGATCAGTTTGATACGGGCAGGATCGATATCGGATGTTTGCAGCAGCTCTTTAAACGCCAGAACGCCGATGCGCTCATCCTCGGGCGCCACGATTCTTGTCCGAACGCCGATGCGTTCCTCGATGGTCTGGTTGTTGACCGGTATACCGCCCTTAAAGGTCATGCCTTTGTTTTCATAGATGGAATTGTCGACCAACCGGCCACCGTTCCAGGCCCCGTGGGCAATGATGTCCAATACCGTATCGTTCACCGGATTCTTCTCCTTATGCGTTCAGATTCGGTAATTAAATAAGAAACTGAGCTACGGTCATGTCATTTTCTTTTAGGCGATATGAATTTTGTCGTGCCAGGTGGCCTGATATTTGGGATTTGCGGTTGCAATACAATAACAAAAAATGATAGTGACCTTCATCCCAAATATCCGGCCACTGTGGTCGTATTTGGAACCTCATAGCATATCGCCTTCCAGAAAAAAACATGACCTCTGATGCTCCCAGATAACTACTTGAAAAAATCATTAATATGTGAAGTGGCTTTTAAACGTTTAGATTTTGGTCGAGGGCAAGGCGTGAGGAGTTGAAAACTGTGCAGCGTACTTGTAGTACGCAAGCAGCTTTCAACGATGAACAACACAGCCATCGGCCAAAAGATGAGGGTTTAAAAGCCACTTCTATACATTGAAGCGGAATTGAACAACATCCCCATCCTGCACTTCGTAAGTTTTGCCCTCCAGTCTGACGGTGCCCTGTTTTTTGGCTTGGCTGTAACTGCCGGCTTCAATCAGATTCTGAAAAGAGATCACCTCGGCGCGAATAAAGCCTTTTTGCATATCGCTGTGGATATGGCCGGCCGCTTCCAGGGCCGGGGTGCCCTTTTTAATGGTCCAGGCGCGGACCTCATCGCTGATAATGGTAAAAAAGGAAATGAGATCTAAAAGCGCGTATGATTGCCGGATCACACGATCCATGGCTGATGCCGGAATATTAAATTCGGCCAGAAATTCGGCCGCCTCATCCGGAGCCATCTGGGCCAGCTCCTGCTCCAGTTTGGCCCGGATGACCAGACCTTCTTCTGTAGCAGCGAAGCGCTCGATATTCGGCAGGTGATCATCATCATCTTCATTGTTAAACAGGATCAGAACAGGCTTGGCACTTAAAAACGCAAACCCTCTGAGGCGGTGGGCCGAGGCCAGATCCGATCTGTTTCTTAACGGAATCTCATTTTCGAGGCAATCCCGACAGGCCATTAACAGATCGTATTCTTCCGAGTCCCTTTTCTTGCCGCGCTTGTGATCCAGCGCGATGCGCTCCAGACGTTTTTCCGCCACCACCAGATCCGCCAGAACTAGTTCCTGGTCCAATTTGCTAAAATCCCGGGCGGGGGAGGGCGTTTCAAAGCCGTAAGTTGCGTGGTTGCGAATCACGTGTAATAGCGCGTCGCAATCCCTGACGGCCGTCCAGAGTGATGGATCTGCGGCGC
>JASFIV010000127.1:0-12692 GCA_050122475.1 Desulfobacterales bacterium
GGCTTTTGCCACCGGAAAGGCTGTCTGAACGGTGGGCTCAGACCATGAGTATTTATCCATGCAATCGCTATCCCAAAATTTAAGATACGCCATCTATAGCAGGCGCCTGCGTGTGCACATACAAAATGGGTTACATATCAATATCAGTATGAATTGTCAATGATTACCATGAGATGATCGGTATCAAAGCCTAATTTCGTAGCAGCCCTGAGGATACCCGACAAAGTTCGCCAAACTGTCTTAGTGGGATTTGATTCGGACCCTATAATCCAGCGCATGGGATATTAATTATTGGCTTTCTTCTGGTGTGGCCCGGCCCGTCACTTCACTGTTATGAGTTGGGGTCGGTTGAACGCTGGATTTGGCTGTTAAACTGAGTTCCGCGTCCGACTTTCGAATGTAAAACGGCGTCAAATCCGTAGCCCTGTCGGTATCGTTGGTTTTAAATCTTTTCAAACTTAAAAATCCAACACTTGAAGCCCGTATAATATTCTGGTCATCGGGAACAAAATAGGCTTTGTCACCCAGTGCATCCTGTATCTTTTTTCGGTACAGCTGGGCACCAGACCCGATTAATACGCAGGGCTCCTTGATGCCACGAACAAATGCTCCCGGTTTGACAGCGCATGCCGGTATTTGTCGGATCAGGCGATCTTTGCTGAAACGGTAAGTCGCTCCGTAAACCTCTGCTTTGCGCGCATCCAGCAAGGCACAAATCAGACGGGAGTAAGCGCTGCATTGCCAGGCAAGCGTTTCAAGACTCGATACGCCGACAACCGGTTTATCAACGGCTGATGCCAAACCTTTGACAGTGGCCATTCCGATCCGCAAACCGGTAAACGAGCCGGGTCCGATCGTCACCGCAAAACCGTCCAGATCATCGCTGCGACAATCGGCCGACTTCAAAACCGAATCGATGGATGTCATCAAATGTTTTGAATGCGTTTGCTTTTTGTGGGTCGTCAATTCTGCGCATACCGACAAATTATCAATTACGGCCACGCTGCAACTAATTGTCGCTGTGTCGACGGCAAGGATCTTCATAACGATTATCGATTTCAGGGTGATTTATTTGCGTTTGGTACCGGATCGCTTTGATCGATTCTTTGCCTTGAGCTCAATAATGGCCCGTGCCAAAACTTCCGACATATGCTTTACCGGCACAAACTCAATCTTGCGCTTCAGATGCCGCGGGAACTCGGCAAGATCTTTATTATTTTTTTCGGGGATAATGACCGTCCGAATCCCTGCCCGCAGCGCCCCCAGGGCCTTTTCTTTTAATCCGCCAATGGGAAGGACACGGCCCCGGAGTGTAATTTCACCGGTCATGGCAACGTCATTTCGAACCGGCTTATGCGTAAAAGCCGAAATCAAAGCCGTTGCCATGGCAATCCCGGCCGAAGGACCGTCTTTGGGAATAGCGCCGGCTGGCACGTGGATATGGATATCAATATTTTCAAACTCTTTATCCTTTACGCCCCAGGAAGTCAAATTGGCCCGGGCATAACTGACCGCCGCCCGGGCGGACTCCTGCATGATATCACCCAGTTGACCGGTCACAATTAAATCCCCTTTTCCACCGATCAGCGACGCTTCAACATACAGCAGTTCACCGCCGGCTTGGGTCCAGGCCAAACCGGTGGACAAGCCCACCTGGTTTTCTTCTTTATCCATGTCCGGACCATACTTGGGGATACCCAGATATTTATGCAGGTTGCCGCGGGTAACGGAAAACGGTCCTTTTTTGCGCTCAGCGATTTTACGGGCCACCTTACGGCAGATGGTCGCAATCTCTCTTTCGAGATTTCGCAGACCGGCTTCTGAAGTATATTCGGCGATCATCTGCTGCAACGCAGCGCTGCTGATCGTAACAGAGCGGGTTTCGAGTCCATTTTCTGTGATCTGACGGGGGATCAGGTATTTTTGTGCAATAACGATTTTGTCTTCTTCGGTATAGCCTGAAAGTGAAATGACTTCCATGCGATCCAGCAAAGCGGACGGAATCGTATCGGTGAGATTAGCAGTCAGGATAAACATGACCTTGGATAGATCAAACGGAATGTTTAAAAAATGATCGCTAAAGGAAGCATTTTGCTCCGGGTCCAATGCCTCCAGCAGTGCGGCAGACGGATCTCCGCGAAAATCAGCGCCCAATTTGTCTATTTCATCCATCATAAAAACCGGATTGTTGTTGCCGCATTGCTTGAGACCCTGCAGAATACGACCGGGCAGCGCACCGATATAGGTTCGCCGATGACCCCTGATTTCGGCTTCATCACGAATACCTCCCAGCGAAATACGGATAAACTTACGCTTTAGTGCCCGTGCAATGGATTGGCCCAAAGAGGTTTTGCCAACGCCAGGCGGTCCGACAAAGCATAAAATCGGACCTTTCATCTTCGGGTTCAATTTGCGGACACTCAAATATTCGAGAATACGATCTTTTACATTTTCTAGCCCGTAATGATCTTTTTCAAGTACCTTCTTGGCCTTGCTGACATCAAAATCGTCCCGCGCAGATTTGTGCCATGGCAGCTCCACCAACCAGTCGAGATAGGTTCGCGAAACGGTTGCCTCTGCAGAATCCGGATGCATCTGTTCAAGGCGCTTGAGTTGCTTGATGGCTTCCTTGTCTGCCTCTTTGGGCATTTTGGCGCGTTTGATTCTCTTACGGTAATCTTCAATTTCAGCAGTCTTGTCATCTTGTTCGCCCAGCTCTTTGTAAATCGCCCGGACCTGTTCGCGTAAAAAATAGTCGCGCTGGGATTTGGAAATTTCATCCTTGACCTCGGATTCGATTTTGGCCTGAACCGTTGAAAATTCAAGTTCTCTGGTGAGCAGATCATTTACTCTTTTGAGGCGTTTGACCGGATGCGTTAACTCCAATAGTTCCTGGGATTCCTGAATTTTGAGTTTTAAATTGGATGCTGCCAAATCGGCCAGTTTGCCCGGTCCTTCGATACTTTCTAATATGGTGCTGATATCACCGGAGAGCTCCCCCCGCAGCGAAAGGATCTTTTCTGTATTTTCCCTGACCGTTCGCATCAGTGCTTCTGTATTCAGATCGATTTCGCCAACAGGCGCCTCTTCAATTTTTTCAATTTTTACCCGGTAAAATGAGCGTTTTCTCAGGTAACGAATAATTTTAGCCTTAGCAACACCCTGCACCAGCGCTTTGACCCGACCGTCCGGAAGCTTCAACATCCGTAGGACCCGGCTGACCGTACCGATCTTATAAATGTCAGTCGCGGCCGGGTCTTCAATTGCGGGATCTTTTTGGGTGACCAGCATCAAATATCCATCTTTGGCGACACCTTCTTCAACCGCTCGAATAGATCTTTCGCGGCCGACAAACAACGGTAACACCATATCGCTAAATACGACGACATCCCGGACCGGCAGCAACGGAAGAGTGGTTGGTATTATAGCATTGGCGCTGTCTTCTTCAATAAGGCTGATCAGATCGTCTGTATCGCTTTGTGCCATTTTCGCTCCTGCGCACTGCTCTATAATTTAAGGTTCACCCGATTTGGGCCGAAATTAACCCTTAATGGGCAACCCGATTGTTTGTGCAGTGTAACCCGTTAAAATAAGATTAAATTTTTCTTTGACAATATCCAGTTTAATTTTTTATGAAATACATTCTTGACCCATAAAATAGTGACGCTCTTTGGATTTTAAAGGCGCGTGACGTCGGTTAGTGCCTATTGCGACAATGGTGCATTTGATTAAGATGCCGACTGCTAAATAACGCTTACCCCGTCAGGACCGTTAACCGATGATAACAAATTATTTGACCGAATTCTTGGTTTTTGTTTTTGGAATTTGTATCGGAAGTTTTTTGAACGTGTGCATATATCGACTTCCGGAATCAAAATCAATTGTCCACCCCCGTTCGATGTGTCCCCGTTGCGGAACCCTCATCGCTTTTTATGACAATATTCCGATTTTCAGCTATATTGCATTGCGCGGAAAATGCCGCCATTGTGCAGCCCGCATCTCATTTCGTTACCCCGTTATTGAATGTATCAGCGGCATTTTTGCCATGGGTGTATTTTTGAAATATGGCTTGAGTTTTGAAGCACTGATTTATTTTACCTTTATCGCAACGCTGCTGGTGATCACATTTATTGATATTGATCACCAGATTATCCCCGACGTGATTAGTCTGCCGGGTATACCGATTTTTTTTGCGGCCAGCTTCGCCCTGTCGGATATCACGCTTGTTGAGTCTATTTTGGGTATTTTAATCGGCGGCGGCAGTCTGTGGATCGTCGCCCAGTTGTATTATGTGCTGACCCGAAAAGAAGGTATGGGTGGTGGCGACATCAAACTTTTGGCGATGATGGGCGCTATTATCGGATGGAAGGGCGTCTTATTTACGATATTTGTGGCCTCAGCCATCGGAACGGTCGTCGGCATGCTCGTTATGGTAAAGTCCCGTACATCGATGAAACTTAAGGTGCCATTTGGGCCCTTCCTGGCCATCGGTGCCATTGCTTATATGTTTTTGGGCCCGCAATTGATCGCCTGGTATTTTAACCTGCTGCGACAGTAAATATTGATTGACATTCAATTGGGCCCGACGCTCAGTTGAGGATTTAGCAGTGAAAATAGCCATTATTTCTGATATCCATGCCAACATGGAAGCATTCGAGCAGGTTTCGGCTGATATCGCAAGGTCCCAGGTTGACGATATTATCAGCCTGGGGGATCATATCGGTTATGGCCCGCAGCCGGAAGAGGTCATCAAATGCATTCGCCGGCGCAAAATTACAGCCTTGCAGGGCAACCATGAACTGGCCCTGGTTGAGCCAACCTACCTGGACTGGTTTAACCATGCTGCTCGCAAATCTTTGAATATGACCCGCAAACTATTGTCCCCTCAATCCATCAATTTCATCGGCAATCTGAAAACCCATTGGAGCGCGTACGGATGTCGCTTTGTTCATGGATTTCCGCCGGACTCTGTGCTGACCTATTTGTTCCAGCTATCCGATGAAACAAAAATCCAAGCGCTGGAGCGCTTAAGCGAAAAACGTTGTTTTATCGGCCACACCCACACTCTGGACATGGTCAGTTTTGGCCGGCAGGGCCTTAGCAGTGGCAAGCTCAAGGCAGGCCTCAACAAGCTGGACAGCCGTCGCAAATATATCATCAGTGCCGGCAGCGTCGGACAGCCCCGAGATGGAAACAATAAAGCCAAGTATCTCATCTGGGACTCAACCGAGGATACTGTTGACGTCAAGTTTGTTGCCTACGACATTGCAGCGGTGGTTGAAAAAATGATGGCGGCCGGTCTGCCGCAAAAGCATGCGTTAAGACTTTGGTGATGCTGGCAATTAGTGGATGCAGATGGTTACATCACAAATACAGAACAAATGATAGGTCCAGGTGATAAAACATATAAAATTTCAGATTGCAGATTGCGGATTGCGGATTTTAAAAACGAGGATGTCTAATGTTACAGTCTGAAATGAATTTTATCTTCTAATTACCTGCTGCTTTTCCCAGCTCAATCCCAACATCCAGCGCTTTGCGATTCATATCCAGAAAATCTGCCGGAATGCGATTTTCGAGTGCTTTCATAATCGATTCGGGTTCAATCAATTCAGTTATGGCAATAACGGCACCGAGCATGCAAATATTGAAAACAATGGGTTTGCCGATTTTGTCGATGACCGTATCATACATTGCAATCTCTTTTTGCTGGGCATCAACTTTTTTTTCAGTTTGGACATAGCGGCTATCGCTGATCAGCAGGCCTCCCGGCCGGATAATCGAATAAAACTTATTGTAGGCTGCCTGGGTCAGGCAGACGAGCACATTGGGTTGAATGACTTTGGGATAGTGGATAATTGTGTCGGATATGATGATATCAGAACGCGTTGCCCCCCCGCGGGCCTCGGCCCCGTAAGATTGGGATTGTACGGCATTTAATCCATTATAGATAACGGCTGCTTCGGCCAGGATGATGGCAGCAGTGATGACCCCCTGCCCACCCGAACCTGAAAATACCATTCTGCATCTTTCCATTTTTAGCGACCTTTCATTGCCTTTTGCACCAGCTGTTCATATTGGTTGCAATATTCCGGCTTCTCTTTCTGGACAAAAATCCCGCGCTCGATCAGGTCCGGGTTTTCTTTTTTGGCCTTTGAGCCAATCGGGGTTGTATATTTCTTAAAATGCGCGATCATGTCCACCGCGTCACCCGCTTTGTTTTTGCGCCCAAAATAAGTAGGGCACTGGGAGAAAATTTCCACCACCGAAAAGCCTTCATGCAAAATGGCCTGTTGAATAATGTCGGCCATCTGCTTAATGTGATAGGTTGTGGTCCGGGCTACAAAAGTGGCACCGGCCGCTTTTGACAGTTCCACTATGTCAAAGCTGGGATCGATGGTTAAATAGGGTGCCGTAGTGGCATTGACGTCTTCACCCGATAACGGCGAAAACTGCCCACCGGTCATACCGTAGATGCGGTTGTTCATGACAATGGCGGTAATATCGATATTGCGGCGCGCTGCATGAATAAAATGATTGCCGCCAATTGCCAGAGCATCGCCGTCACCCATGGGCACAATCAGATTGAGTTCCGGGCGAGCCATTTTGACACCCGTTGCAAAGGCCAGCGCTCGACCATGAATCGTATGCAGGGTATGAAAATCCACATAGCCGGTAATGCGCGATGAACAGCCAATACCCGAAACCATGACGATCTCGTTTCTGCTGAGTCCCATTTTTTCAATGGATTGCAGCAGTCCGTTTAAAACCATGCCATGACCGCACCCCGGACACCAGAGATGAGGAAAAAATCGCTCTCGTAAATATGCCTTTAGCGCCATCGCTTAAACCCCCTTACCCTGGATCAACCGCAGGATATTCAAGATATCCGACGGCATGATAAAAACGCCGTCAATGCGATTGGCCAGAAACACCTTATCGGGCTTATCCACTGCCAGCTTCACGGATTGAAGCACCTGACCCATGTTCTGCTCGACTACAATAACCGATTGGGTCGCAGCGCATTTTTCACGGACTATTTCATAAGGAAACGGCCAGATTGTCTGCAATTCCAACAAACCCAGTCGCTCGCCGCGCGATCTTCTTTTTTCTACGATATGACGAGCCGAACGGGCCGACGAGCCGTAAGATATCAGCAGGTGCTTGGCATCCTCGATATAATATTCCTTATAACGGGCCAGTTGATTGACCCGGTTCTCGATTTTGTCGACCAGATGACGCAGTAGACCATGCACCGCTCTGGTTTCGCTGGATGGAAACCCCCACATATCATGAAAAAGTCCGGTCACGTTGAAGCGATGAACCCCGCCGAAATCGGACATCGGCAAGCGGCCATCTTCGCGCGGCAGATAGGGATGGTAATCGACGCCTTCTTTGACAGCGGTTTTCAGCCGCTCGACAAGGGGCATTTCACCGGGTTGTGGGATCACGAGACGCTCCCGCATATGGGCAACAACTTCATCGAGTAGCAAAATGACCGGCGTCCGGTAAATTTCAGCCAGGTTAAAAGCCTCGACTGTCAGCGCAAATATATCCTGATGATTGGAAGCCGTCAGCGCAATAATGGCATGGTCGCCGTGAGTCCCCCAGCGGGCTTGATTCACATCGCCCTGGCTACCATGGGTTGGCAGTCCGGTGGACGGTCCACCACGCTGCACGTTGACGATCACACACGGAATTTCAGCCATAATGGCATAACCTAAAGCTTCCTGCATAAGAGAGAAACCGGGACCGCTGGTGGCGGTCATTACCTTACAACCGGTCAGAGAAGCGCCGATGATGGCACACATCGACGAAATTTCATCTTCCATCTGCATAAACTTTGCGCCAATTTGTGGCAGTCGTGAGGCCAAAAATTCAGTAATTTCCGAAGAGGGTGTTATGGGATAGCCGGCGTAAAAATTAAGCCCGGCGTAAACGGCAGCTTCGGCACAGGCCTCATTGCCCTGGACAAATTTTATGTTTTCGCTCATATCATCGCCTATTCTTTAATTTCGATCTCGATTGCCAGATCCGGGCAGCGAAGCTCACAAAGTTTACAGCAGATACAATCCTGTGGTCGCAAAGCCAAGACCTTTTCGTGATCGTCTAATTCCAGAACCTTTTTCGGGCAAAGCGCAACACAAATGCCACAACCCTTGCACCAATCTGAGTTGATATGATGTTTTTCTAACTTTGGTTTGGCCATTTAAATCCGCTCACTGGTCGTTAAAAGTGTTTTAAGAAGTATGTAAAGTGGCTCAATAGTGATTATAGGGGTGAATGTCAAGGAAAACAAGATCCCACAGGTGTCAGGAAATGACATGACCGGCAATCATTTTGTCAATTATTTTTGGGACCGCACACTAGTGACTGGGTCGCAACCAATGAACGCTGTTGGATCGGCAGCCGGGACAGATACGCTCCCAATCCACGTTGAATCGACCTTCCCATAAGTGACCGCAACGGTGGCAATGAAATTGAGCCATACTGTTTTCGTCAGCTGTTTTGGGATTCCGGGGCCGGGGTACCCGAACCTTTGACAATTCAGAACGGGTCAGCTCAATTTCTTCGGGTGTCACCGATTGGCGCTTCTTCTCAGCTTCCAACATGATGGTCTGCCAGCGGCCAGCTTCGGCAGCTGAACACCATTCCAACATCAGCCGCTCAGGTCTGATACCCATTTTTATCAATTTATCCCATAATCCGTCAATGCGACGAACCGTACTTCGATTGGCATCGATGTAATGACAATCAACATAGTGACAGCCAGAAACCAGCACAACCGGCGCACCCTTTTGAAATGCATACCACACGAATTCCGGATTCACCCGCCCCGAGCACATCGTACGGATAATAAAGGCATGGGGCGGGTAAGCCATACGACTTAAACCTGCTGTGTCAGCTCCGGCGTAAGAACACCAATTACAGGCAAAGGTTACGATTTTTTCCTGACGATTTTCTTCTAAAATAGCGTCAATTTGGGCATAGATCGCTTGGTCTGAAAAATGCCGCATTTCAATAGCCCCAAATTTACATTCAGCCGCACAAGTCCCACACCCGGCACAAGCCGCACTGATGATCTGAGGCACCTGCTTCTTTTCCCAAGATATGGCACCAAAAGGACAGACATGCGCGCATTGACCACAGCGAGTGCACGGCTCTTCATATATAACCGCTGTGATGGCCTCAACGGCGAAGTGATTCCTTTGCAACAAAATAGAAGCCCGCGAACTGGCGGCGCTGGCCTGGGTGACACTTTCACGAACATCTTTGGGGCTTTCAGCCGCGCCAGCAATATAGACCCCCTTTGTGGGTGTATCCACAGGCCTCAACTTTGCATGCGCTTCTTTTAGAAATCCGCCGGGAGATTTTGATAGACTGACCATCTGACGCACAAACTCGGTATCAACGGCCGGCACAGCACCAACCGCTAATACCAACATATCAAATTCTAATTTTTCGAGGCGCTTTTCGGTTGTATTTTCAACGGTCACCCACAAATTTTTGCTGTGGGGGTCTTCCCGGACCTCACCGGGCAAACCACGCAGGTATCGGACCCCATGGCCACGGGTCCGCATCAAAAGCTCTTCAAACCCTTTCCCATAGGCGCGAATATCGGTATAAAAAATCGTAACGTCTGTATCCGGGTAGTTATCAATCAGGTATTGGGCACCTTTGATGCTGTTCATACAGCAGATGTTGGAGCAATAAGGGTTACCGCGGCTAGGGTCTTGGGTTCGAGAGCCCACGCACTGAATATAGCCGATACGCAAGGGTCGCTTCTTGTCGCTTGGGCGTCCTAAATGTCCGCCCAAAGCGCCTCCAGTTGAGATCAGGCGCTCAAATTCAAGGCTGGTGACCACATTGACAAAGCGCGTGTACCCGTATTCATCCAGTGCGGTCGGATCGTATACGTCCATTCCGGTAGCCACAATAATAGCGCCGATATCAATATCGATAAGCTCGTCTTCCCGATCAAAGTTAATGCAATTTTTCTCACAGGATTCAATGCACTTGCCGCAAGCAATCGGGTTGCGGCCCAAACAATCTTCGGCTGAAACCACATATGCTGAGGGAACAGCTTGCGGAAAAGGGATATAGATCGCTCGGCGGCTGCTCAGTCCCATCTGGAATTCATCGGGGACGACCACCGGACAAACCGCCACACAATCACCGCATGTCGTACATTGATCTTCATCGACATACCGGGGCTTTTTTCGAATCCGCGCTTTAAAATTACCCACGTATCCGGTGACATCTTCCAAAACAGCATTGGTCATGAGCTCAATTCGGGGATGCCGACCGACATCCATCATCTTGGGCCCGAGAATTCAGATGCTGCACTCAATGTCCGGATAGACTTTGTCGAGCTGGGCCATAATTCCGCCAATGGACGGCTTTTTTTCAACCAGATAGACCGGATGTCCGGCATCTGCCAGATCCAGGGCTGCCTGCATGCCGGCTACTCCCCCGCCAATTACCAGCGCTGCATCTGTGACTGGAATGTGCTCCTCATCTTGGGGGTAGAGCCATTTGGCACGGGCAACGGCAACCCGCACGATATCCAATGCTTTGCGGGTGGCTGCGTCAGAATCAGGCGTCACCCAGGAACAATGCTCGCGGATATTCGCCATTTCCAGCAGATAGGGATTCAACCCGGCTGCTTGGATGCATTGCCGAAAAATGGGTTCGTAGGAAGCCGGTGAACAAGATGCAACCACCACGCGGTTGAGTTTGTGATCGAAAATGGTTTGTTGAATTTCTTGTTGCCCCGGATCGGAACACGTGTATTTGTTCCGGACCGCCACGACCACATCCGGCAATGCTTCGGCGAACCGTTGGACCTTGTCGACATCGACAACTCCGGCAATATTGGAGCCACAATCACATACAAAAACGCCTATCCGCAATTCTTCTTTGGTCAAATTTGGCCTCCTTTGCGCAATGCGAACATTTTTCGTTTTGGATTATCGGGTTGTCAAAGAAACGTTCCGATTGCGTAACGTTTTTTTGCGACAACACTTATGCCGCCGTCCTTTTTTCGGAACATGATGATACAAGCGGTATAGATTGCGGCTTGTTATCATTTTGAACCGATCCGGGAACCCGGCATCGCTCAATGACGGCCAAACGGTCGGCTCAACATTTTTCCCGCTGCCAGGTCTGATAGTTTTGCCCGCGTGCAATTTCCTTATCCTTCCAGAATTGCCGGTCACGAACTGCTTGCTCGATGGCATCTTGAAAGGCTTTTTTAAATTCCTCGGAATCAAACTGAGCTTTGCTAAAGAAATCAAAAGCCCGATACTGTTTGAACGCTTTGCGTTGCGTTTCCATGGTACCGTAGCCCGTGACCATGATCACACGGGTAAACGAAAGTTGCTTGCGGATTTCGGCCAGCAATTGAATACCGTCCTCATTGCTTTCATCCACGTCAACCAATCGAATATCCAAAATAGCGAGATCCAGATCCTTGTTTTCAACAATATAGGCAAGGGCTTCTTCTTTGGTTGCTACGGCCTGGACCAAATGCCCTTCGCGTTCCAACAGTCCGCTCAGCAGTCCTCGCCAATCGGCGTAGTCATCTACAATTAGGACTTTTCCGCGCATTTTTGGCTCCTTTCGTTCAGAGGACAGAGGTCAGAGGACAGACGGCAGAGAATATGCGTTATAGAATGGAACCAACATTCAATGTTCTGTCTTCCGACTTCTGTCTTCTGGCTTCTATCCTCTGGCTTCTGTCGTCTGACCTCTGTCTTCCGAAGCGGGTAACCGAATGATAAATGTAGTGCCATGATCCGGCTGGCTGTGACACTCAATGGTTCCACCCTGGCGTTCGATAAAAGTCCGCATCCACCACAGTCCAAATCCAAGTCCGCCATCACTGGGTTGAAATAAATTCCATAAATGGTCCAGATGATGGAATGACATTCCTTTGCCCGTATCACTGATGTTAACCCGCACCCAGGGCAGCCCATCAATTTTTTCAGATCGGCTGCGGATCTCGAGCCGTTTGAGACTGCGACACTGCATGGCTTTGCAAGCATTGGTAATGAGCTCTAAAAATATATCCAGCAGAAGCAAACTGCAATTCAGCCGTGGCAGCTGTTGATCATAGTCACAAACGACCTCAACATCATCCGGCATGTCGGCAGAGTCTAAAGCTTCATTGAGTAATCGGTTTACGTCAAATCGAGTCGGTGGGCCGGATTCCTTAAACGGTCTGAACAATGCTTCGCTGAGCTTAAGAATAAACTGCGCATTCCGATTGATGCGCTCCAAATTAGACTGGGCCCAACGACGGTCTGCATCGGCTAGATTCATCTGCTCTACTATTCGCAGCACTTCACTGGCGCTAACCGGCACAATTCCTAACAGGTTATTAATGCGATGCGCCAGGGCAGTCGCAGCCTGGCCCATCACGGCCCACTTTTCGGCAGCCAAACGCCGTTCCTGCTCCGCTTTGAGTTTTTGAAGCTGCGTGGCGTTTTGAATGGCAATGACCGCTTCCTGAGCCAACGCCTCCAGAAGTTCAACATCCTGCTGATCAAAGGCGGCTGGACGAAAACTCTCTAAGAGCAAAACCCCGATGAACTTTCCTTTTTGGTGGCGTTCGTCTAAGCTGTACAACAAGGGCACTGAAATGCTCGAACGCATATCTTCAAAAAGAACAACATTTAAAGGATCCTTAC
>JASFIV010000128.1:0-12689 GCA_050122475.1 Desulfobacterales bacterium
GGATATGATCGTTTGATCATATCCTTCTTTAACACTTTTCAAATTGTGAATTACAATTACAAATAGCCAAAATTTCAGCCTTGTAAAAATATTGGACTTCGTGCCTTAGGTTGAAATTTGGGAGGGCTGAATATTTGTTAGATGTGCTGAAGAAATATGAAATTTTGGAACTTTGAAGATTGGATTAATTTGCCGAATTAAATTAATGTAACCTGAGATATCATGCCAGAAAATCACATATCAGCCAACTACCGATAAATTGATAATCCCCAGACCCTGGTAAAACTACAGATATAATCCTCAGCGGTCGTCAACGCACCTTTTGAAAATCCCAGAGCCAAATTTCCCAAAGCGGCACGATTAACCAAATGACCTGCTTTTTAGATTTGATAATGCCTATTTTTAACTTGCGTTTTTAAATTTATGCATATATATAATTCACATAACGTTAATTAACATTATGTGAAAAATGGAGCGCTATGATGGAAAACCCCTTTACCCATAGCAGAGTGGCCACTGGTAAATCTTTCTGCAATCGCCAACAAGAATTAAAAGACCTTACCTACTATGTTAAGAACAATCAAACAGTGCTGCTTTATTCTCACCGGCGAACGGGGAAAACCTCGTTGATTTTTGAGCTCATGGGCAAACTAAAGAAAATGCGCCCTGTTGTCAGATCGATCTACATTGATCTTTACGGTACTTTGGATGAAAACGACTTCATTGCCACCATCTTCTCAGCTCTGTCGCAAATAGAATCCAAACTTGAGAAACTTCTTAAGCTTGCCTCAGGCCTTAAACTGAGTATTGTTGTTGATCCTTTGACCGGCCAACCCAGTGCTTCTGTTTCTATAAGCCGATCCGAAAGGCCTAAATACCTAAAATCGGTCATGGAAATTGTGGCATCTTATGCCAAAAAACAAAAGCTTTTAGTGGTGTTTGATGAATTTCAGGAAATCGACAAATACATCGATCCTGGTTTTGAAAAAAGGCTCCGCTCTCATATTCAGCTCCACAAAAATATCGGTTACATTTTTTCCGGGAGCCAGAAACACATCCTAACGCAAATGTTTAACACAACCGACCGTGCCTTCTATCAAATGGCCAGGAGCTATCCGCTGAAACGGATCGAACTCGAACAATATATTAAATGGGCTCAGAGCCTTTTTAAAAAAAGAAAAATATCAATAGCGTCAGAAATTATAACTGATATTGTTGACCGCTGTGAATATCAGCCCATGTATATTCAGCAATTTTTATTTGAACTCTGGCGCCAGGAAGATATCAGCCCGGCAGCCATAGCCTCGATTGAAAGCGACATTCTGGTACGCCGAGAGAATGAATTTATCATTCTTTGGGACTCTTTGACTCCGAATCAGCGCAAGGCCTTGCGCCTTTTGGCAAAAACAGAAGGGGAAGCAATATTCTATTCTGAATCTCTGCAGCGCTTTGGGTTCCGTTCCGGCTCGCTTCTCTCAAGAGCGCTATCATCTCTGGGTAAACGGGATATTGTCACCAAAAACAAGACTTACCATATCCAGAACGTCATGCTTAAAAAGTGGATTTTAAAGACTTTACCGGCATAAAAGCTATGGATCTTTCGCTAAATCAACGAATCAAATCCTCACTCTTGTTTAAAAGCTAAGGTCCAAGGTCCCTTTCAGCTCAAGCCGGAGAACATTCGTAAAATCCCCTTGATCTCTGATGCTCAATCCTACTTGCAACTTTGCGCTAATCTTATTCTCTGTTTGTCGAGGACGAGGACGAGTACGACGACAAGTACGAGTGCGGTTTAAGGATATTCAAGATATTAACCCTGCTTGTCCTCCGAAGCCTTGAAAAGGCGAAGGAGGAAAACCGGAATGCTGAACCCTGAACCCTTATTCGAACATCATGACCCATGACTTAAAGCGTTGAACTTTTTCGGGGCCTCGGCGGCTCAGTTTTTTGAGGATTTTGCTGATGGGTTTTTCAGCGGATCGGCCGTTGCCGTTTTTAGAAAAAAATTTATCCGCATAGCAGACGATCTGCTCTTCGATGGTTACGGGAATCATATCGCGATCGGGCAGCGGTAGGTTCTGTTGACGGATGTCGGTCTTGCTGATCCCAACGCCAATATGCCTCTCGCAGACCAGCGCCAGTTGTGGGTGGCCCTCTTTTTTTAGAATGGTGCTGCCCAGAACACCGTGACAGATATAAGGGTGTTTGCCAAAACAACCGAACTGGGGTGTATGGGTTTGAAAGATACCGATGTCGTGCAGCATGGCGGCAGCTTCGATAAAATCCAGATCCGGCTTTAGCGCCGGAACGCGCTGGGCAGCTTCGCGGGCCTTGTCGGCTACCTGTTGGCCATGCTCCACCAGTATCTGATATGCCTTTGAATTCGGATCGTAATATCGCTCTAAAATTTCAATCGCATTCATTATCACAGGTTGTTTCTCAGATTCACTCCTTTTGAAGTTGACATCTTCTATAATACCATAGGTTCCGTAAGAAAGCTCGTCATAGCCCAGAAAGACATAGATAGAATTTAAAAAATGAGAAACTGTTCTAAAAATAGTAGATAACGTTCAAGGGCAAGGCGGAAACCGATTCAAAAGTGGAGCATACACGTCAGTATTCGAGCATTTTGAATCGGTTTTCAACACGGCCCTTGGGCGTTAGATGCATTTTTAGGACAGTTTCTATTTGTGTTTTTTGGCTAACAGGACACCTTCAATAAACGGATCGATGCCGCCGTCCAGGACATCATTGACGTTGCCGATATCCAGCTTGATGCGGTGATCTTTGACCATCTGGTAGGGATGCAGCACATAAGAGCGGATCTGGCTACCCCAGGCAATTTCATCCTTGCTATCGTGAACCTCCTGCAGTTTTTCATCCTGCTTCTGCTTTTCGTGCTGATAAAGTCGCGCTTTGAGGACCTTTAGAGCCATATCCTTGTTACGGTGCTGGGATTTTTCCTGCTGGCACTGCACCACGATGCCGGTCGGCAGATGGGTGATACGCACGGCGCTGCTGGTTTTATTGACATGCTGGCCACCGGCACCGCTGGCCCGGAAGACGTCTACGCGCAGGTCTTTTTCCTCTACATCGACGACGATCTCCTGGTCCAATTCAGGATAGACGAATACGGAGGCAAATGAGGTATGGCGTTTGCCGCTGGCATTAAAGGGTGATATTCTGACCAGGCGGTGAACGCCGGTTTCCGATTTTAAATAGCCGAAGGCATTCTCACCACCGGCGGTGAAGGTCACGCTTTTTATACCGGCCTCCTCGCCGGGTTGATAATCGATCAGCTCGAATTTATAACCGCGGCGTTCCACCCAGCGGGTGTACATTCGAAACAGCATTTCAGCCCAATCCTGGGCCTCAGTCCCGCCGGCGCCGGCATTGATGGACAGAATGGCGTTTTTGCCATCGTCTTCACCATCGAGCATCAACTCCAGCGATAAAGTTGCGATTCTCTGATCCAGGCCATTACACTGCTCGTTCACTTCAGTTAAGGCGTCTTCATCAGATTCATCTATCGCTAGATCCAGCAGAATTTGCGTTTCTTCTAGATCTTCCGTCAGCTTATTGAATTTTTCAATTTTATTTGAAAGGGATGTGCGATCTTTCAGAATGGGCTTTGTTTCTTCCGGATTATCCCAGAATCCATCTTTGGCGATGAGCTGCTCAAGTTCAGCCAGACGTGTCTCTTTGGTCTCCAGGTCAAAGATAGCCCCGTAAGTTTAGCAATTTGTCCTGAAGTTCCTTTAAGCTTTGCTTGAGTTCCACAGACATTTTTATACCTCCCCCAATGTATATGTTAATCGCATACCTCGCTCCAAAATTTTAAATTAATATTTTGTTCTTTGATTACCAGAAATAATCAAAATTCGAAATTCGAATATCGAAATTCTAAACAAATCTGAATATCAAAATAGCAAATCTTAAATTCGTTTCGAGCTTTTGAATTTATAATTTGGAATTTGTTTCGAGTTTCGAATTTCGAGTTTCGGATTTCAGCAGTTTAAACCGACTTGGACGAATAAGTATTTTCCTGCCATTTGCCTGGTTTCAACTGTTGTCACCCCTCCTAAAGTTAAGGGCAGATTTGCCCAACACAAGTAGTATACCAAAAACAGCACCCGCCAGGCAAGCCAGGGCAAAAAGATCTCCAAAGCGAGTATAAAATGTGATCTGGCGGAGCAGTGGTAACGACCGGGTCTGTGCAGCCTCCTCGAGCAATCGGGTTGATGTTAAGATGCGGCCGACAGGATCAATAAAACCGCTGATACCCGTATTGGCAGCCCGGGCTAAAGCTCTCCGGTTTTCCACTGCCCGAAAGATGGTCATCGAAAAGTGCTGGTAAGGTCCGCTGGTTGTGCCAAACCAGGCGTCATTGGTAATGTTGATCAGCAAGGTGGCGCCGTTTTGTACCAGCACCCGGGATAGACTGGGGAAAATGACCTCGTAGCAGATCTGGATACCAAGGGCGTCTTTCTTCCAGGGCAGGGTCTTGCCGGGTTTGCCCGGCCGAAAATCACCGACCTGGGCCACAAGCTTTCCTAAAAAAGGAAACCAGCGTTCTAAGGGAACATATTCGCCGTATGGTACCAGGTGGGTCTTGTCGTATTTGCTGACATTTTTGGTTTTGGGGCTGATCAGATAGGCGCTGTTAAAATAGATGACGTTTTCACTCTGGCGTGCAATCGATGGGCTCCCGACCACAAAGTCTATGTCGCTTTCCTCGATACCGGACATGACCATCTCGGTCGGGCGCTTGTCGAAAAACAAATAAAATGGTGTGGCGGATTCAGGCCAGACGATTAAATCGGGATTTTCTGATTTTGCCGTATGCGATAGCCGCAGATGCTTTTTGATGGCGGCAAATTTATGGGCCGAATCCCATTTTATAGCCTGGTCGATATTTCCCTGGATAACCGCAACCCGCGCCGCTGGCGATGTAGCTATCCGTTCGTCAATTGCTTGCATACGCCATGCACCATAGATCCACGTAATAAGCAATCCCACAACAAAGATTCCGATGGCGCTAAACAGCAGCGGCTTTGAAACCGGCAAATCGCGCCACGTTTTGCGGCGGGCATAGGTGATGGCCACAAAAACAGCAGCATTGCTCAAGGCGATTAAAAAGGATACACCATAAGCGCCAAACAGATCAGCGATTTGGATCAGATGGTGTCGCAAATACAGGGCGTGTCCGAGCAATGCCCACGGAAATCCGGTAAATATAATCGTTCGAACATATTCAAGCGCGACCCAGAGCAGCGGGACGCTGATCAGGCACCGTATCGGTGTGCGGCCGAAGGCGACAAGCACGGTGGCAAAAACAGCCGGGAAAAGCGCCAGAACCGCCGCAAAGAGAAACAAAATGGCGATGCTCATATACCAGGGAAGATACCCGTAGGTTCGCATGACCGGCACCACCCAGTAAAGCAGTGTAAGGTAATGGACCAGACCGGCGATAAAGCCCATACGAAAACTTTCTCTGGCAGAAAGATCCGCAAGTGCCATCAACAACGGTACGAGCGCAAACCAGACCAGCCAATCCAGTCCGATTTTGGGAAATGATCCGGTTAGCAGCAGGCCGCTCACGGCCGCCAGTAACATGTGTGTTCGATCGGTTTTCATGGTTTGAGTTTTGCTAACCTGATTGAGCGAAAGTCGAGGTTGCCCCAGCTTCAAGGCGTCCAATGGCTTTGCTGTAGCTGCCTACCGCTAGCCCTTGGCAATCCGCCGTCGCCTGTCAGCTATGGCGGGACACGCGCTGAAGATGGGGTGAGATCGGCTTTCCCGAAGGGTAAACAAAATTAAAATATTTTGTAAAAACAATTTCGTCTTGACATAAAATATAATGAATTTAAAAACATAACTGAAATGAGCACCCTTAACCAAGTTTTTCATTTTGTTTACGATCAATTAGGTTTATATCATATATCATAGAATTAAAGTTTACCAACTCAATATATTACGAGGGAGTTCTTATTGCAATGAAAGCTTCGACCAGGGCAATGCTGTTATCCGGGTTGGTATATCCGGGTCTTGGACAATTGCTTTCAGGACACAAGCGTTCGGGTTTGATTTTTGTTCTGGGTACATCTGCCGGGTTGATCGTGCTCTTTTATCGCTTGCTGCAACGGGCCTACCGCTTTATGGAGCAAGCCTTACCCAGATTGGCTGATGAAGCACTGGATTTGCAGACCTTAAAGGATTTGGTAGAACGTAGTTCAACCGGCGGCTGGGGGATTGAAAATCTATGTTTGATTGTAATTGTTGGCTGCTGGCTGGCAGCAATCGTGCATGCCTATTTCGCCGGTAAGAAAATAGATGCGTAATCCAGATCAAATCGATAAAAGTTAATCACGAAAGCAATAAAACAAGAAATTGTAGGAATCCTTTCGTGCTTTTTATATTTCGTGTTTTCGTGGTAGAAACAATCGAAGAATAAGCACTCAGAAAAGCGTTTATCTGGCTATGAATTTTAAAAAGCTCTCACTGAAAATAATGCCTGAACGAATGGCCGTTTGCCGCCTTGATGCCACAGCTCCGTTGCCGGACGGGTTGGATGGTTCCGGCTTTTATTCGATCACGCGCACCAAAAAAGAGCTGACCGTTGTCTGTCGTGAAAACTCCGTTGCTGCAGGTACCATTTGCGAGAGTGGCTGGCGCTGTTTCCAGGTTCAAGGTGTATTAGACTTTTCTGAAATCGGCATTATTTTCACCATAACTCAACCTTTGGCAAAAAGCGGTGTTTCTGTTTTTGTCATATCCACCTATGATACAGACTATTTTATGGTCAAAGAAAAAGACCTGGCAAAAGCCATCGATGCTCTAAATGCATCTGGTCATCAGATCACAGAGGACAGTTAACAGAGGTCAGAAGTCAGAATACAGAAAACAGAGCACAGGAGCTGATAGCTTGCTTCATTTACCCGGTTTTCATCTGTCTTCTGTTTTCTGGCTTCTGTCTTCTTAAAAATGAACCTATGAAATAGAGGAGCGGAAGATGTATGTGACTTTTTATGGTGCTGTACGCGAAGTAACCGGCTCGATGCACCTTTTGACCACCGATGAAGACCGGGTTATTCTGGACGCCGGTTTGTTTCAGGGGCGCCGCAAGGAAACCGGCGAAAAAAACAGGGTCATCCCCTTTGATCCCAACATGCTCACCAATATTGTACTTTCCCATGCCCATATCGACCATTCCGGCCGTATTCCGTTGTTGACCAAACATAATTTCACAGGCCGCATCGTCTGCACGCGCGCCACCGCTGCAGCCAGTGAATATTTATTGCGGGACTCCGCGCATATTCAGGAATCAGATGCCAACTATTTGAATTATAAAACAGTTCGCAATGCCTTGAGCAAACAGCATTCGTCCAAGGGTGGCAAAAAAATCAGTAACCGCAAAAGCAGGGAAATAAAGAAAATTTTAAAGAAAAACCGTCACGATCTGAATACGGAAATGATCGATGAGCTGATCGAAACGCATCATCTGGAAAAGGTGGAGCCGTTGTATCGAATTGTTGATGCCGATGAGGCTCTTGAGCTTTTTGATGGGTATCCCTACCGGCACCCCATTGCTGTGGGTAAGGATCTGACCTGCACCTTTTATGATGCCGGTCATATTCTCGGGTCCGCTTTTGCACTGATTCGCGCCCGCCAAAACGGCCGCGACCTGCGCGTGTGCTATACCGGTGACATCGGGCGCTTTGATAAACCGATCATTAAAGACCCGACAATGGATTTTAGTGAAGAAGATCGGCAAATTGACTTGCTGATCATGGAAAGCACTTACGGAGACCGCTTACACGAGCCGGTTCAAGACTTAAAGCCGCAATTAAAGAAAATTCTTATCGAAACCCATGGGCGCGGTGGGTCGATTGTTATTCCAGCTTTCGCTTACGGTCGCACCCAGGAGCTGCTTTATACGCTGCATGAGCTCTACGATGACCCGGATGTTCCGCGCATGCCGATTTACGTGGATAGCCCGCTGGCGACCAAAATAACCCGGGTGTTTGCCGAGCATCCTGAGGTCTATGACGAAGAAACCCACGATACCTTTCTGGAGAAAGGCAAAAACCCGTTTTCAATGGATAAAATCAACTTTGTGGGTTCGGTTGAAGAATCCATTGCCCTCAACCACGAGACCAAACCACACATAGTGCTTTCGGCCTCCGGAATGTGTGAAGCCGGGCGCATCCTGCATCACCTGCGGTATAAAATTCACAATGAGAATAACACGGTTCTGATGGTCGGCTATCAGGCCCAGAATACCCTGGGTCGGCGAATTCTTGATCTTGGGCTTAACTATGCAAAATCCGGCCGCAAAGGCAAGGCGCCGATCGTTCGGTTTTTTAATAAAGAATATCCATTGAAAGCACATGTGGTCAAACTGGGTGGATTCAGTGCTCATGCCGATAAGAACGAAATGTTGCATTTTTTGAAAAAATCAAATTTGAAGATCAAAAAGATCGCCCTGGTCCACGGGGAAGAAGACCAGATCCTGTCATTTGCCGATTTTCTGAAAAAGGAAGGCTATGCCGTTGTGGTGCCCAAGCATGGGGAATCAATTGAGATCAGATAAAGATTATTCTAAGGAAAGAAATCAAATGTGGCGGACAAAGATTTATCCGGTAATTGGAATGGTTGTTCTGGTGCTTTGTTTTTCATCCCTCAGTGTAGCGGATGAGGCAACGGAAGCGGCCGCTTTGGAGGTTGCAAAAACATGGCTTACACTGGTTGACAATGGGCACTACGGTGAAAGCTGGGAAACCGCAGCAGCGTATTTTAAAAATACCGTAACCAAAGACTACTGGCAACAAGCCATACCTGCTATACGGAAATTATTTGGCGACCCGCTTTCCCGCAAACTCGGCTCAATAGAGTACACACGATCTTTACCCGCTGCACCGGATGGCGAGTACTACGTTATTCAAATCGCGACATCATTTGAAAAAAAGCAGCATGCTGTTGAGACCGTCCATCTGATGTTGGATAGTGATGGGAAGTGGAGGGTTTCAGGTTATTTCATCAAATAACCGCACTGAATTATTTGCGCCATCTCAGCGGCTGCGGGTACCAAAGGAAAAACATGGCAAGCGACCGCTTCGTAAATGTATTTTCTTATGGGTCCTACATTAACTTTAATGTCCTTTGGCCGTAGTGTTGAATTCAAAAAAGATCTGCTGACCCGCATCATCCGGAATTTAGAAAATAAGCCGGGCATCGCGCCCCACGACGTCATGGTGCTCTTCGTTGAGACGGCCCGGGAAAACTGGGCATTTGCCGGAGGGGTTCAATATTACGTTGAAACTGAAGGTGGCAGTGATATGGCCCAGGCCGTATGAGAGCATTTTCGTTTTCCATCCATATCTTTAGGAGGGTAAAATGGTTTTACAAATAACAAAAGCATTGCCGCAGTTTTTGGAAACGCTGGGACTGGATGAAGAGCCGATGGGAATCTTTTATACTGATGAAAAACCGGCTGAAGGCTTTTCACCAAAGCCCAACGAGCTGCCCACCCGGGAAAAGGAAATGAAAAACGAAATTAACTGGCAGGAAGTGTTCAGTCAATTTTCCTGTGTGATGGGCCATATCTGGCGCGCCCGCAAAAAAAAGGCCGTCGCTTATTTTTCAGCCGAGCAGTTTGGATGCCCGGGCGGCGCGTTCTGGCTGGGTTTTAACAAGCCTCAGGCGGAAACCATTATCAACTATGTGTCCACCGGCATCCCCAACTGGACCGAAGGCGAGCTCTACTGTGACTCGCCCGACACGCTCAGAAAAATTTTTGAATATGTCGATCCCCGGCCGGCACCCCGAAAATATTGTGTGGTCAAGCCGGTCAATCAATTTTCAGAACATGAGGTGCCGGAGCTGATTGCATTTTTCACACGCCCGGAATCATTGAGCGGGTTGCACCAACTGGCGGCTTTTGTGACCAGTGACCCTGAAGTGGTGGTATCGCCGTGGGGAGCCGGTTGCGGAAACGTTGTGGTTTGGCCGCTGCACTATTTGTCAAAAGGACAAAACAAGGCGGTGATTGGCGGCTGGGACCCTTCGGCCCGAAAATTTTTTAAAACCGATGAACTGTCGTTTACCGTCCCCTACAGCATGTTTGTGGATATGATCGAACGTTTCAACGGCTCCTTTCTAACCACCAAGAGCTGGGCGACGGTTCAAAAAAAGATTGAAAGAAGCAAAAAGACCTGGAAAGAGACTGAATAGCGCATTACAGATGCAAATGCTTGGGTCATCAGGCTGCTATTTCGATATCTCGTTGCACCCTTACAACAGGATTTCGTATTTTTTGCGAATGGCCTGATCGGTTTTAACATCCAGGTAGGGTTTCTCTTCTGCCGCCAGGATTTTGCGAGCGATCTCACAGGCCCGTTTTCTGGCATCCGGCGATCCATCCCCGACCCAAGTGTCCCGGCCTTTTTGATCGGTGACGGCACTTCCATGAAAATATTCGGAGTACAAATGGTCCATTGTATGTGGCGCGGTGATAAAATTCCCACCGGGTCCGACGCTATCAATTACGTCCAGCGCCAGGTGCTCCGGGTCCACCGTAATGCCTTTTAAGACTTTACAGCACATGCCGATGATTTCATCGTCGATTACATACTGCTCATAGGCGACGGTCAGCATGGATTCCAGCATACCGGCAGCGTGATGAACGTAATTTGAACCGCCCATGGCTGCGAGCAAAGTGGTCATGGCCTTTTCCCATCCGGCCTGGGCATCGGGTATTTTGGCGTCCGTAAGCCCTGATGAATTGTAATTCGGCACTCCGATATGATGCGCCAGCTGGTGAATGGCGGCATTCATCATGCCACATTCGACTGCTCCCCCCAGGTATCCGGCAGTTCGGAGATTGGCCATTCCCGGAATACCGCCATACAGAATCGGAGCTCCCGGCCGGGTCAGCTGACATATGGTGACCCCTGCCAGCTGCTCGGCGTGCAGTTGTGCCAGGGTGCCGGCCATGGTGAGCGGGGAGGTGGAGCCGGCCATCGGTGCGCTGGACAGCGCAACCGGAACTTGATGGCGCACACATTCCTGCATGATCAGCGTTGATTGGGTACTCAGTTTCAAGGGGCTGATGGCAAAGGCAGTGATGATGGAAATAAACGGATTGGCTTTTAATTTGTCCAGGCCGCCGGCAACCATCGCGGCAAGGTCCAGTACCTTGTGCAATCCTTCTACGTCGTTAACGCCGGCCATTACGTGTTTGGCAGTGGCTTTTAGGCCGGCATAAAAGGCATTGACGTCATAGGCTGTTTGCGGGATATCTGTTGGGATACACGGTCGCAAAAAGAAATGGATATTGTCGAGTGTATCCACGAGCCGACCGATTTGATAAAGATCGTTAAGGGTGGGCGGGCGCATCTGGCCGCTTTCAAGATCGAGAATGTTAATGGCCGCCCCGCCGGTTCCCAGATAAACGTGGTGCTGGCTGAGATCCAGATCATTTTTCCCGTCGCGGCTGTAAAGGATAAGCTGCTCGGGCGCTCTGGCAGCTTGCGCTTCAATTAGTTTCGGTGGAAAGGTGATGCGACTACGGTTGTGATCAATGGTTGCGCCCGCATCTTCGAGCATGGCAAGGGTAGCCTCCAGTCCGGGTTCGTAGGTAATACCGATCGATTCTAGAATTTTCAGGGAAGCAGCGTGGATGGTGTCGATCTGTTGCGGTGACAGCGGTCGATACTGGCCGCCGGATAGACCTTTTAAATTCATATTGGCCTCTCTGTTCATTTAAGTTAAAGTTCCCGGAAATAGTGCGCACGCCCATCTATGGCACACGTTTGGCTGATATGTCAAAATAATTGGGTGACGTCCGAAGGCAATCCTTGTAAGGACGGTTGCGATTGCTCGCCGAGATGACGTCAATCAACAGCGATGCGAAGAATCTAAATAAAAGGAAAAGTTGGTGAAAAAAGATCCTGCCATACATTGGGCCTGGGTGATATTAGGGATCTCTTTTGTTAATCTGTTTGTTAATTATTCGGTGCGGCTGGGCTATGGTGTCGTGCTACCGGAAATGATCCGTACATTGGATTTTGGCAGAGCAGATGCGGGTACCATCTACAATGCCTATTTATTTACCTATATCGCCGTCGCACCGCTAACGGGATATCTGACGGATCGTCTGGGCGCACGGCGTGTGATTAGCGTTTGCCTGCTGGTGCTCGGCATTGCTGTTGTTCTGATGGGTACGGTCAGGTCGCTCGGGTCAGCCATTTTGTTCTTTGGCGTTGCCGGTCTGGGGGCCACCGGCTTATGGGCCCCGGTGATTACGCTGGTGCAGCGGTGGTTTGCGTTTCATCGTCGCGGCCTGGCACTGGGGATTCTTTCCGCCGGCTATGGCCTGGGATTTGCGACCATGGGAATCGTGGTTCCGCTAATCGTTGAATCCTCAAGCTGGCATTACGCCTGGTTTATACTGGGTGCCATGGCCCTGGGCATGGCGATCGCCAATGCGATCTTTCTCAGAAGCGACCCGCAAAACGTCGGGCTGGCGCCCTGGGGACAAAAAAAAGACGTCTCGGATCAGGTCGAATCTTCGGCGGCCGCTGATCATAAAATGTCATTACGCCAGGTGTTTAGAAACCGTCGTTTCTGGCTGATCGGCCTATCTTATTTTGCCATTGCCTACAGCCTTTACGGGATAACCACCTTTA
>JASFIV010000129.1:0-12561 GCA_050122475.1 Desulfobacterales bacterium
ATCGCTGAAGGCCATTTTGCCGAAGGATCAATGCGTCCCAAAGTTGAGGCTGCAGTTCAATTTGTGCGTGATGGGGGTAAGCGCGCTGTTATCACCTCGATAGAGGCCATTGAATCGGCCGTAGAAGGGCAGGCGGGAACCGAAATTATATTATGATGACGCAAAAGAAAAAATTTAAAATCATGCGCTGGGTTGCCCTTGGCGCAACGACAATGATCGCCCTGCAAATCGCGATTCAATTGATAACAGGTTCAAGCCTCTGTCTAGATGCCGGGTGCAAAATTGTCGAGCACCTGACGACCATTTCGCCCCTATATCTGAACATTTTAGGCCTGATCTATTTCTTCATGCTCTTTTGGCTGTTGTTCAATCTGAAGCCAAAATTTTGGTTTGATATCGATCTGATCGGATTGATGCTCGTTTCAGGCCTTGTCTTTGACGCTGCACTGATGGCATATCAAATATTTGTCGCCCGTACGTTTTGCGGTTATTGCCTGATTATTTTTGCTTTAATGATTATTCTGACATTGCTCTATGGTTTGCGTCAGATGGCAGTGGGAGTCGCCATTTTAACTGCAGTTGGCCTGTCCTTTTCTATCTTGACCTTTTTCCCGATGGGCGCAAAATCAAAAACCTATTCGCTTAAAACGGCCGCCTACGGGGTAAAATCCTGCTCATCCCCGACCAAAGAAATTTATCTGATATTTTCCTCTGATTGTCCGCATTGCCAAAAGGTTATCGAAACATTGAACAATTGTAACAGCTGCGATCTATATTTAAATCCGATTGACACCGTAAGATCATTGCATCTTTCCGGGCTCGAACGGAATCACCAGTTTTCACCCGAAATTAACCGCTTGATTCTGAAGGTATTGGCAATCGATAGTGTACCGGTCCTGGTCGTAAAAGACGCTGAAAGCTACCGATTTATCAGAGGCGAAGAAACGATTATAAATTTCATCCGCCGGGCGTGTTTTACGCACGAAGAGGTATTATACTTCGACGAAGCACCTGTCTCATCCGATAATGAAATTATGGTGTTCACCGACAAAAACGAAGAATGCTCACTAGCGATAGACTGTGATTCGAATAACCCTGCATCGAACGATTAAATCATAGCAAGACCTGACACGGCCACGATTAGCAGACCCGGCTGAACTCTGCCTATCCGGTGTTCAATTTTTATCTGCGATGATCCAGGCGGTATAACGGTTGGGGTGCTCAATTTTAGTTGATATGTCGTTTGAACCCATCATTTCTATTATTTCAGCAGGTCTTAAAAATCGGCTGCGCATTCCCATAGCTTTTTCAACAAGCGCCAACAGCTTGACGACTTTGTGATTCAGGTCGTATTCCTCTATCGCCAAACGCCCGCCGCTCTTTAAAACCCTCAACAGTTCACGGATTGACCGGTGCTGGTCCTTAAAGTGATGCAGCGCGTCAACAATTAGGATTCGCTCAAAGGTTTGATCCGCAAAAGGAAGCTGCTCGACGAGCGACCTGACAGGCCGAACCGCTTTTTTGCCGGCCTGCTTTAACATACGATGGGACAGATCGTTGACGATCACCTGCCCGACCATATCGCCCAATACGGATGAGATTCTGGCGGTTCCGCCACCGGCATCCAGCAAACGACCCGCACATGGTAAATTCAACAGCCGCTGAAAACGGGCCCTGTCAGGCGGCCCAGCCAGACGATCGTATAGCGGAGCAATGAAATCAAAATGATCCATAGTCAAAACTAAATAGGTTTGCCGGTTGCCAGTTTAGCCTGTTAAGCCGTTAAAAAAGGAAAGGCGTATAAGTTTTGTTAACCGGCTAACGGGCTAACGGGTAATGGGCTCAACCTGAGCGTGTCTGCCTGTTTCAGGCGACTACCATCGGTTGTGAAAATTAAGCTAATGTTGTAATTATGATATTATATTGCAAACCGCAATATAGGATTGATTTTTAAAAGGGGCTATATTAAAATTTTAATAGTACCCACGCAGGCTTCCATACCGTTTGACTGTGAGCAATCGGTGGTGAATGCCTGCAAACGTTAGGCAAGGATTAATAAATGGAGCACGGAATGACACATTGCATTTTACTGAATGCAGATTACACCTATCTGAATGTGGTTCATTGGAAACGGGCCATGTGTCTTCAGGCCAAAGGCAAGGTTGAGGTTTTAAAAAATTCTGCCAAAACGGTGAGAAGCGCCAGTGGCGCTATTTTCAAAGTCCCGGCTGTCATGCGCTTGATCAAACTGATCCGTACCCTTTACCGTACCGGGGTTGCCTTCTGTAAAAAGAACGTTTTTATCAGAGATGGGTTCAAGTGTGCCTATTGCGGAACCGAGAAGCTCCGGCTTACCATCGATCATATTATTCCAAAATCAAGAGGTGGCCAGTCCAATTTTGAAAATTGTGTGGCAGCCTGTAAGCCCTGCAATATCAAAAAGGGTCATCAAACACCCAGAGAAGCAAATATGTTCCTCAATGTCAGGCCCGTCCAGCCGACCATTTCCGAATTTTTAAGATTAAAACTTCAAAAGCTCGGCATCAATGATTTGTTGAAAGATCTGGGCGTTTATTAGGACAAAGCAACCATCGAATTTTTCCAGCAATCACAGTTAATTTTCCCCCATTTTTAGATATGCTTTTCGATGTGATGTGTCTGCTTCTGGCAGGTTTTTATAAATTAAGATAAGAGGTGAATATGAAACTAATTGTCGCGGGTACAGGTTATGTCGGACTTGTTCAGGCTGCCGTTTGTTCAGAATACGGTCATGAAGTATATGCCTATGATGTCGATCAGGCCAAAATTGAGGCCTTTTCAACTGGGCGGGCCGATGAAATTGAAAAATTTGTCATGGAGCCGGGCCTGTCCAATATTATACGCGAGACGCACGGTAAATCACTGTTCTTTTCCAGTGACCTAAAGTCCATCATTGAAGGTACGGATGCGATTTTTCTGTGTCTGCCGACACCGTCCAATCTGGATGGTTCTACCAATCTTACTTATTTTGATTCTGCTGCCGAGCAAATTGCCGAAATTTTAGAAACGAGAAAAGACAACCGCCGCATTGTTCTGGTCAGCAAAAGTACGGTGCCGATTGCGACCGCCCGGCGTCTGGAAGGCATCATGAAAAAGCACGGTGTTGAAAATTTTGGCGTGGCCTCCAATCCCGAATTTTTGGCTGAAGGAACTGCTGTCAATCAGGCCCGCAGACCGGATCGTGTGGTGGTGGGCTGTGATCATGAACAAGATTTTAAAATTCTTCGCCGCGTCTATTCACAATTTGTACATCACGTTCGCATCAAATATATCGAGACCACGCCTGAAACGGCCGAAGCAATCAAATATGTGGCCAACACAATGCTGTTGACCTATATTTCCTTCTGGAACGGGGTCGGCGCGAAACTCGGCGAAAAAATCCCAAATGTTAATATCGACGACCTGCGACTGGGGGTAACCGCTGATGACAGAATTAGCACCTGGGGCTCTTTTGTGAGCAATGGCGCCGGGGGAAGCTGTTTCGGCAAAGATATTGCTTCTTTAATTTACCAGCTGCGCCGATTGAATGTCAGCACCAAAATGCTGGAGGCCTCATATGAGGTCAACGAATTTCAGAAAGTGTATTTGGTTGATCGCGCTATCAACGAAGCTAATTTTAAATTCAATAATAAAACCGTCGCTGTATTGGGACTGGCGTTTAAAAAGCACACTAACGACATGCGCGATGCTTCGTCGATTAAGGTCGTTGAGGCTTTACTCGGTAAAGGCGTATCTCAAATCAATGCCTATGATCCGCTGGCCAACGCAACCGCGCGGCAAGAGTTTGACCCTTCGAAAAACGTTCTCTTTGAAAAGATAAAATATTTTGAATCGGCTAAAGAGGCCGTACAGGGAACCCAGGCGCTTTTTATTTCATCAGATTGTGAAGAGTTTCGCGGTTTTTCAAGGACCATTGAAGATACCGTTAATCCACCCTATCTGATCATGGACGGTCGTCGCATGATTCCGGATTACGACGAACTGGTGTCAAAGAATTACAGTTATCTGGCTGTGGGCTCGGTTGCCATGTGTCCGGCCTGACAATTCCGTGAATATTTTTAAAGTGGGCGAATCTATGCCAGAGACGGAGATTTAGCATGATGAAAGGCATCATTCTAGCGGGCGGTACCGGTTCCAGATTGTTTCCGATTACTCGAGGAATCAGTAAACAACTGTTACCGGTATATGACAAACCGATGATTTATTACCCCCTGTCCGTGCTGATGCAGGCCGGAATAAAAGAAATTTTAATCATTTCGACCCCGAATGATTTGCCCATTTTCAAAAGAATTTTAAATGATGGCTCCCAACTGGGGCTGTCCTTTTCATTCAAAGAGCAACCCCGCCCCGAAGGTCTGGCCCAGGCTTTCATTATCGGTGAGGAATTTATTGGAAGTGATTCCGTAGCCCTTATTCTCGGTGACAATATATTTTACGGGCCTAATTTTTCGACTATTTTGAACAGGGCGGTTCAATTAGAGAGCGGCGGATTGATTTTCGGTTATCCGGTCAAAGATCCCCAGCGATACGGGGTCGTGGAATTTGATGCCAACGGCAATGTTACCGGAATCGAGGAAAAACCACAGCAGCCAAAATCCCATTATGCCGTCCCCGGGCTGTATTTTTATGATAATCACGTCATTGACATTGCCAAAAACCTCAAACCTTCCAAACGCGGTGAGCTTGAGATTACCGATGTGAATATGTCATATTTGCGTCGGAAGAGGCTCAAAGTTGAGCTTCTGGGCCGCGGCTATGCCTGGCTGGATACCGGAACCCATGAAGCGCTGCAGCAAGCGGCAAGTTACGTTCAGGCCATCCAGGAACGACAGGGGCTTAAAATTGCCTGCGTCGAGGAGCTCGCATACCGCCTGGGATATATCGGCAAGGATCAACTTGAAAAACTGGCAAACGATATGACGCAAAATGAGTACGGGCGCTATTTGCTGGATATCGCCAATGATGTCGAATTCCGGATATAGAGCGCAAAATGGCCACCGCTGATTGCGGTGCTGCACCGATATCACCGCCCCCCCTGCCTCATCATAATCCTGATGAAACCGCTACTGGCTATTTTCAGATCCTGATGGATCGATGCTAATATTTTCAAATTCATCTTTGTCGATAACGCAGCCAATGGTATTTGCTTGACAGGATTTAGCAATCCAAGTAAGAAATTTAGCTTAATTTACAAATCCAAACCGGAGGAATGCATGGATTACAAAAAGACGCTTAACCTTCCGAAGACCGCGTTTCCCATGAAGGCGAATCTTTCCAAACGGGAGCCGGAACAACTTCGCAAATGGGATGAGGTGAACCTGCACCAGCAGGTTAGAAATTCCTCTAAAGGGCGGGAACTCTTTATTTTACATGACGGCCCGCCCTATGCCAACGGTAATATCCACATCGGCACGGCCCTGAATAAAATCTTAAAGGATATCATCGTGCGTTCCAAACAGATGGCCGGTTTTGATGCTGTTTATGTTCCGGGCTGGGACTGTCATGGTTTGCCGATCGAACATAATGTTGACATTGAAATCGGAGAAAAGAAAAAAACACTTTCTCTTGCCGATGTGCGGCGACTGTGCCGGGCTTATGCTGAAAAGTTCATTGACATCCAGCGCGATGAGTTTAAACGACTGGGGGTCATGGGGGATTGGGAAAATCCTTACCTGACAATGAATTACGAGTACGAGGCCACCATTGCCCGGGAATGCGGCAAATTTGCCCAAAATGGAAGTTTGTATCGCAGTAAAAAGCCGATCTATTGGTGCTTTACCTGCCAAACCGCGCTGGCTGAGGCGGAAATCGAATATCAGGATGAGGCTGCCCCGTCAATTTTCGTCAAATTTGCCGTGCGCGATGATCTCAGCTCTGATTATCCGGCATTGGCCGGCAAATCCGTACATGTCATCATCTGGACAACAACACCCTGGACACTGCCGGCCAACCTGGGCATTGCCTTACATCCGGAGTTTGAATATGTTGCCGTTGATGTCGGTCATGATACGATTTTTATCCTGGCACGTGAGTTGATGGAGTATTGTATGCAAACCTTTGGTATCCAGGATTATACTGTCATCGCCGATATTGATCCCCGGGTGCTTGAAAACAAACGGTGTCGGCATCCGATGGTCGAACGCGATTCGCTTCTTATCCTGGGCGATCATGTCACCCTGGAAGCTGGCACCGGATGCGTTCATACAGCCCCCGGCCACGGCCGTGAGGACTATGAAGTCGGCTTGAAATACGATCTGGATGTTTACTCGCCAGTAGATGATAACGGGTGTTTTACCGATGACGTTGCCTTTTTCAATGGACAATTTGTTTTTGACGCCAATAAAAATATCAACAAAAAGCTCGAGGATATCGGAGCGATGGTGGCCGAGGGCCAAATCGAGCATAACTATCCTCATTGCTGGCGCTGCAAGGAGCCGGTTATTTTCCGGGCCACACCGCAATGGTTTATTTCGATGGACGAAACCGACCTGCGTCAAAATTCGCTGGCTGCTATCGACACGGTGACCTGGATTCCGCACTGGGGCCGCGAGCGCATCTACGGTATGATCGAAAATCGTCCAGATTGGTGTGTGTCAAGACAACGGGCCTGGGGGGTCCCCATTACAGTATTTTACTGCAAAGACTGTGATGCAATCCTGCTGGATGACAAGGTCATGGGCAAAGTCTATTCTGAATTTGAGGAGCACGGTGCTGACATCTGGTTTGAAAAAGATATCTCCGATTTTCTTACCGATGGCGTTGCCTGTGAAGGCTGCGGGGGAAAATCATTCGTCAAGGAAAATGACATTCTGGACGTATGGTTTGACTCGGGTGTCAGCCACGCGGCGGTGCTCGAGCCCAGGGCGGATTTGCAATGGCCGGCGGATTTATATCTGGAAGGCAGCGACCAGCACCGTGGTTGGTTTCACAGTTCATTGCTGACCGCTGTGGGTATCCGCAATCGGGCGCCATACAAAGCCGTATTAACCCACGGATTTGTTGTGGATGCCAAGGGTCGCAAAATGTCCAAATCCTTGGGAAATGTGGTTGCTCCCAGTGAGGTCATTGACAAATACGGCGCCGAAATTTTGCGGCTGTGGGTATCGGCAACCGATTACCGCGAAGATATCCGTATTTCTGATAATATTTTAAGACAACTCAGTGATGCCTACCGGCGCATCCGAAACACCTGTCGGTTCATGCTGGGCAACCTGTTCGATTTCGATCCAGCAGCCGATCGGGTTTCTTATGAGGCCATGCCCGAGTTGGACCGTTATGCCCTAAACAAGTTGCGGTCCATTATCGAAAAAACACTCAAAGCCTATAATCGGTATGAATATCACACCATCTATCATGCACTGCATAATTATTGTACGCTTGACCTTTCTGCGTTTTATCTAGATATTCTCAAAGACCGGTTGTATACCTCGCCACCCAAGTCCCAGGCGCGCAAAAGCGCGCAGACGGTCATGTACGATCTGCTGGACGCACTGGTGCGGCTGATGGCACCGCTTCTGCCATTTACGGCTGAAGAAATCTGGGCGCACATGCCCGAACACAGCGATAAACTATCGAGTGTTCACCTCACTCATTTACCTGAAGCAAACCCCCGCTGGAAAGATGAGCTTTTAGCTGATAAATGGGAGGTGCTCTTGAAAGTGCGCGCCGAGACGACCAAGGCACTGGAAGAGGCCCGGGCAAAGAAACAAATCGGGCACCCTCTTGATGCCAACGTGATTCTGTCTGTAAAAGATGACTTATATGGCGTCCTTGAACCGTATGCAGAAGATCTAAGATTTATTTTTATCGTTTCAAACGTTTCTTTGCTCAAAGATCAAGAGCTGGATGACAGCTTTGTTAGTGAAAATGTTGAGGGACTGGCCATCAAGATTGAGACCGCACCTGGTAAAAAATGTGAACGCTGCTGGGTTTACGAAACCTCCGTTGGCTCGGATAGCAACCGACCGACGATATGTGTGCGTTGCCAAAAATCTTTGGATGAGATGTCGTAAAGGGTTCAAGATTCAGGGTTCAAGGTTGCGTGTTCCGGATTCCGTGCAGCCAGTAGCCAGTGACCAAACTCATCTCGCCGAGAGCAGCTTTAGTTACACTTGGCACCTTTTGACTTCATGACTTAACCCTGAACGCAGAACCCTGAACCTCGAAACCTTTGAAAAAGAGATATGCCCCAAAACAAATACGTCAAGCTGGCTGTGATCGCTGGTGCAATCATATTACTGGACCAAGCCACCAAAGAAATTGTCCTGCGGTCTATACCTGTAAACACAACCATCCCGGTTGTCGATGGTTTTTTTAACCTCACCCATATTCATAATCCGGGGGGTGCTTTCGGGCTGATGGCGAATCTTAGCCCGGTCATGCGAAGCATTATTTTTCTGTTCATTTCATCTCTGGCTGTCGGCTTAATATTTTATTTTTACAAAAAGACCCCGGCACATTATGCTTGGCTGTCGGCGGCTTTTGCTTTGATCTTTGGCGGTGCCATCGGCAACCTGATTGACCGAATTCGATTTGGCACGGTGGTCGATTTTCTGGATTTCTATCTGGGCAGCTTGCACTGGCCAGCGTTCAATGTTGCCGACAGCGCTATCTCCATAGGCATTGGTATATTCTTATATCACCTCGTGTTTAAGAAGATGCCAGATTAGTAACCAGCATCCGGTCGCCGGCAGCATGCCGCCGGCTGCTTGATGGCCGGTCCAAAATGGGTTTGATTCTGTTTTGTGAGTTTTGTGCCGGTCGACAGGGGTTGAAGAATCGTGCCCCGTTTTCCTCTGTTTGTCTGCAACGGACGACGGACAACAATCAATTGACAGCCCTTGTGTAATGCCTGAAATCAATCATCAATTGCTATCCAAATATCTAAAGGATTTAAGCGCTGATCCAGAGAAGCAGTTTGCACCGGTGTATCTTCTTTTTGGTGAGGAGATGCTGGTCAAAACAGCCTATGGTGAACTTCTGAATGCGCTACTTCCTGAAGAAAACCGCCATGCAAACTATGATCCAATGGAAGGAGCTTCTGAGAATGTGTATGATGCGATTGAACGGGTCAACACGTTTTCGCTTATGCCGGGCACCAAGGTCGTTGCCCTGCTGGAATCCAGAATATTTCATGCTACGCAGGATAAAGTGAGACTGATTGAAAATTCTAAAAATGCCTATGATAACGACAATAAAAGCAAAGCTGCTAAATACCTTTTAAGTCTGATGGGCAATTTAAGCCTGTCCTTCGAAGATGTTGATCCTGCCAACCGTCGCAAAACGCTCGCATTCGCGACTGATATGATAAAAAGCGATGCCTGGATCGATGATCTAATCGAATACTGCCGGCAGAATCAACTGGAGATACCCGCAGCGTCAGACCATGCCGCTGCACTGCAAAAAGCGATCAAAAAGGGGTTTCCGTCAAACAACCACTTGATTATGACCACTGAAATGGTCGACAAGCGTGTGGGTCTCTACAAGGCAGTGAGGGAAGAAGGGGTGGCCATCGACTGTCGGGTTCCCAGAGGAGATCGCCGGGCGGACCGCAAGGCGCAGGAGGATGTATTACGCAAAAAGATGACCGCAATCCTGGCGCCGGTTAACAAAAAAATGGACAATAGTGCCTATGCAGCCCTGCTGGATATGACGGGCTTTGATCTGAGGACTTTTTGCGGAAATCTTGAAAAATTAGTGGACTATGTCGGTCAGCGCGATGCGATTACGGTGAAAGACGTTACCACGGTTTTAAAGCGTACCAAGCAGGACCCTATTTACGATCTGACCAATGCCATTGCAGACCGTCAGGTCTCAAAGGCCCTTTTTTTTATGAATTCACTTCTGACGGCCGGATTTCATCCCTTACAGATTCTGGCTGCCATCGTTAATCAGATCAGAAGATTGATTCTGGCCAAGGATTTCACTAACAGCCCGCAAGCTAAAGGCTGGCATACCGGTGTTTCCTACAATGTTTTTCAACAAAATATAATGCCGTCTGTTCTGGAATACGATCAATCATTGCGGCAGACAATTGAAAAATGGGAGCAGGTCGGATTAAGGTCCGAAGATGCCGCTGCAGATGTTGCGCACGGTAAAGGAAAGAAAAAAAAGAAGATTCAAACCGATTTAATACTTGCCAGAAATCCTAAAAATGGTTATCCGGTTTACCAGCTGTTGAAAAAATCAGCTCATTTTACAAAAAATGAACTCATAGCAGCCGTTGATCTGTTAAATGAAACCGACGTTCAACTCAAAACAAGCCGCCAGGATCCTAAATTCATTTTGGACAGGCTGGTATTAAAGATCTGCGATCGGCAAATGGAGCTAAAATAGGGGCTTCTGGCCTCTATCTGCTGGCTACTGGCTGCAAATGATCATAGCAAGAAGCAAACTGCCGGAAGCCAATGGCGGTAAATATCGTTAACCGGTTATTATTTTGATTTTTCGATGTGGAAGTTTTTGAGAAATCGGGAGCTGGAGAAGTGGGTTTCTTTAGACAGCAGGAAGAGCATCTGGCAATGCGATTTATTACCTGGCGCTACCAGAAGCTGGGCAAACCATTACCCGGTGAAGCTGAGCTCAAAACGCAGGCAACCCAAATTGTATCCGACGCTCACCGGATTGCACGCGAACGGGGACGAAATGTTGTTGCCATTATAAAAGACTTGGTCAATGATATAAAAAAATAGTCAATTCCCTTTTGGAAATTTGAAGCGCTCAATTTAGATAAGGAGGATATATGATGATGGTTGACGAGTGGGTAGAGCAGCTAACCTGCGCCATACAATGCTCCCATTGCGACAAACAAATTGGCGCCGATGACCACCGTATTTTATCGGTTTATGATCATCAGGCGATTTGTATGGATTGTAAAAAAGCAGAAGAGCAAAAACCGGACTACGAAGAAGTATCCAAACAGATGATCGGGCAGTGCTTGATCGATACGGAGATGAAATGGGGAGATCCACAGGGATACTGTTATCATCACTTTTACCCGTTTAAATGCTAAAAGCTCCACATCACCGGATCGCCATCCAGATAATCGGTAACACCGCGACCGATTTCATCTATCTCAACCAGTTGTTGTTCTGGTAGGGCAAGCGTGTCTGCCACTGCATTGCCCGTGGCCAGGTCGGCGTTGCGGGCGCCTGCAAAACGACGCAGGAGCACCCTTTGTCTGCACTGCTGCCAACAGTTCGGGTCATTGATAAGCTTTAGGCTGTGACTGAAGGACGGTTCTCCACACGGTGGGCACAAAAAAAGCGCTTGCCGCCGCCCAATCCCTTTAGCAGTGGGTGGATTTCTTCCATTTACGCCCTCCGAATTTCAAACCTCACAACACAACAAAGGAGGATTCCCATGCAAGAAGAAAAAGAAAAAGCCGCATTCATTTGCGTTAAGGACACCATCGACGGGGCCTACCCATCACTGGTGTTGGCGATCAATGCAGCACGACAGGGTATGGAGAGTAAGATTTTTTACTCTTTTATGGGGCTTAACCTGGTCATGGAGGGCGGATTCGATCGGGCCAAATTCTTTCCCCCCGGCGCGATGGGTGCCATCCCGGGGATGTCCTCATTGGCCACCGGAATGATGAAACGTAAAATCGAAAAAGCTAACATCCCCAGCCTTGCAGATCTGCAGGAGATGGCCCAGATCGAGGGTGTAGAATTGATTGCCTGCAAAATGACGGTGGACATGATGGAAATCAATGAAGACAAACTGATCAAAGGTGTCACTGTCTGGACGGCTGAAGAATTTTTGGTCTATTCCAAGGAATGCAAAATCTGTTTATTTACCTAGAAAATATCCGGAATATATCAGATCTAAAGGAAGGGGGTAAATTGTGGGTCTAAGAAGAATGAGGCTTTTATTTCTTCTTTGTCTTTGCATAATGCCTCAGGCTGCCTTTTCTGGCGACTTTGATGGTATAAAGCCATTGTCAGGCTCTGTTGATAAAATAATTGAAATCAATGCTTTCAAGATCATCGATGATGTTGACCCTGACACTGTCGGTCTTCCCCGGAATTTTTTTATAGATTTTAAAGCAAAAAAACTGCGGCCATCAAAAGATAGCCTAGTCAGAAAAACCAGCAACATCTATCGTGTTGCGCATATAGAGAACAAACTGATACTCCAAGGGGTTGACGAAGGGGTTGAAAACATTGACGACGGATTGGCCTGGAGCATAACCATTTCAAAAAAAACAGGTAAGGTGGTTCTTTCTGCATCGGGTGATGGTGTAGCTTATGTTGTATTCGGGACCTGCACCCCAGTTGAGAATAATTAAAAATAAGGGTTCGCTGCTTCGATATTTTTAAGAGTATATTATTAAATTCAGTACTCCTGAACCGCTGGTAAATCTGAGATACTCCTTTTAAATCTGAAAAAATGCCGAATTGCATATATTCTCAATATAGTGCGCCACGAGCGCACTTTGTATAAAGTGTGCGTAACTGCACAGAAGATGAGGGTGGGCCCCTCGGAGCCGGCTTGCAGGAGCAGGCTTCAAACTACCTA
>JASFIV010000130.1:0-12498 GCA_050122475.1 Desulfobacterales bacterium
GCTACCTACTATTTTTTCGATTAGGGAAGATTGAGGCGGCTGGCTAATGGCATCCGAAAGCGCGGGCAAAACTTTCGGCGGGTTTTTGGCCAGATCCTGGGATTCGATTTCAGCCGTGCGGGCATCGAGGATCAGATCCATGCAGGCACGGCAGCTTTCAAGGTGCGCCTCCATGGTTGATTGCACATCCGGCGTCAATTCTTCGAATGCGCAGGCAATGGCCTGTTCGGAAAATGGGCATTCGTCCGGCGCTTTTTCAGGATCACCGGCATACCCGTTTCGCAAAGTGTCCAATAATCTGGATGAAGTTTCTGCCTTACTCAAATTTTTATCTATCATCTGTCTTCTGTCCTGCTGATTGTTACACAACCCATAGGTCCTCTGATTATAGTCGTATGTCGTAATCCAAAGGTGACAATAAATCCCCTTATTTTTTAGCAATTCAATAAATCGGTATAATCCAGCCCGTTTGTATCTAAGCACCGACCCAATACGTTTTTGAATTTGGCCATCGATCCGGTTTCTTTGCGGGTAAATTGTTTCTTGATGGCATCGACTTTGCGCTTTAATTGTTCCGGATCTGTGCGTTTTCCATTTAATTCTCTTACGGCCATCTGCTCATAGCTCAAACCCTCCAGGTTCATCCGGATAAGGTTGGCGTCTCGGGGTGATTGATCCGATAGCTGAACCAGAGCTTTTTGGATCAATTTGCGTTGTTCCTTTGCCATTAATTCTGTCTCCGGTGTTTGTTGGCTGTGGCTGTGATCGTTTGCATCATTTTCATGCTTGACCGGTTCGGCCTTGCGCTCCCGCTCGAATTCGCGGTTGGCATCGATAATTCTTCGGTTCAGAATAACGGTCAAATACGTCTGCAAAGATGCTTTTCCGTTGTAATTACATATGGCTTTACCGTTTAACAGTTCGAGCCAGAATTTTGAAAGCACGCTTTCAATTCCGTGGGGGTCCTTGTCGAACAGACGATGGCGGGCAAAGGCGGCAAAAAAATACGCGTACCGATTATACAGCTCCATGATCGTGTTCCGATAGCCGGCACGCAGCTTGCGACAGATTTCCTGCCCCAGGTCGTAATCCAAATGCTTTTGATGGTCTTTCATAAAAGAATTAGCGAGCACTTTTCGTTAAGTGAGAACCGTCTCTGCCGGCTGCTTAACAGCGTAATCCGGCTTATGTACAATTATATCGGTCGATTAAAGGTCGAACTTGAGCAGCGAAAAAGATGGAAAAGCGCCGTAAACGCTGGCTTAAAAGCGGATTGCTGGCAGGGCATGGGAGGGCTGGGCGGAAGGGAAGATTTTTTGAGCTATCAGAAGCCCGGTTGTCTTTCTAAGCATCCGAAAAAACTAAAGTAATCTGACCTATCAGCCGATAACACAGATAAGCGGCCATGTTGCGGCCAAATAATTGTAAGGGAAAGTGAGCATGCCTGTTTATCAATTTATTTGCAAAAAACACGGCGGGTTTGAAAAAATAACCATAAAGGCGGAATGGGACGATATCCGCTGCCCCAAATGTGGGGCTAAATCCAAAGTGGATCAAAAATGCGATTTAGGGCGCAAAAGTTCAGCTAAACATATCTAAGACAAATAATTTTCTACCTGCGAATAGATCTACCTCTGAATCCTAAAAGCTGAGTTTGCATAATCCATAAAAATCAAAAGAGTTGAGGCCTTCATGACTGTCCTCCGAAAATCGGATTCGCGTTAAGAAAGTTATAATTTCATGGGCGTCCCTAATTTGACCTGGTTTTCGGATCATGCCAAAATAGTATATATACGGATAGAAAATTGTTACCAGAGAATAATTCAGGGATGCAATTATGAAAAAAAAGATGATTTTTGCTTTTATGGCTCTGTTACTTGGCTGCGTCGGGCTTTGGGCCTGTTCGAGTCGTAATGATTCAGAATCGGATCTGGAATCGCAAAAAGGGGTGATTGAAGAAATGACGGATAAAGCCGCCCAAAAAGCAATCAACCGGATTCGCACGCCCCTCGATAAAGCACGTACGGCCGCAAATCAGGAAGAAGATAGAATGAATGATATGGATGAATCCTTAAGAGATTAGCAATAAACCGGTTAACCGCCGGCACAATTTAGGTTGCTATTTTATTCACCTCTTCGGTATGCCGTTGATTGTTCCCGCCCCCTAAGATTCTCCTATATCCTTCTGTTCGGATAATAATGTTTTCAACACATCCTCTTTGCCGACGATTCCAACAACTTTATCACCCTCTACAACAGGCAGTGTGTGATACTTTTTGTCGACCATTAATCGGGCAACCTCTTCAATATCGGTATCCGGGCCAATCGTCACCGGGTTGGGTGTCATGGCCTGTTTCACCGTTAAGGCTGCTATTTTTTCAACCTCTTTATCGATCCGCTTCATGGACGTTAGCGGTATAAAACTCTCCAGTAAGGTAAACACGGATGGTATGGGAATACTTTTTTGCTGGACGACTAGATCACTCTGGCAGAGAATGCCGACCAGCCTGCCGAATGCATCGACCACCGGCAACCCATTGATCCGCTTTTCTAAAAGAATTTTAGCGGCATTCGCAATCTCGGTATCAGGAGAAACCGTGACGACCTCCTTTGTCAGGATGTCTTTTGCTTTAAGCATGGCAACATTTCACCCCTTTCATAAAGGAACTAAATAAAAATTTAATGAGGCACCTTACGCCACTTTGATATATCGACCTTAACGCTTAAATCAATTATTTTTATATCTTAATGCCCGTTGTCTTGTGTGCTCACTGATTTATTGGATCGAACCGTTGAACGCTACCCCGTTTTTCACATGAGTTTCTCGAGGACGATTCGTGTCGCCCATCTAAAAAATGTCCTGATATAGTTACCGCCCGCTAAAACCATGCCCGCCAGAAAGATCAGATGGGCGATGATCAGCAAAAGGGGACCGCCGATGATAATGAGCAAGGGTTCCTGCCGGGATACAGCTAAAGCGCCGATGAATCCGACTGCCGGCAGACCGATGATGTAACTGCAGCACATTAGAAAAATACCCAAAAAATTTCGAGTTGTGGGCTTGTCCTTAAACGCACTGAGGTCAGCACCGTCTTCAATCGCCCGGCTGGCAAATTTTGTTTTGGCAACGCCCTTTGCCATCTTTCGGATAATGTTCAATGTATGAAAACCTGCTGAAGATTTCAGGATGAATATTTATTAAAAACAGCAGACCGGCTGAGCTTTATCTTTGGGGTTTCACAATACTTCAGACCGGAAGCTTCGGCTAAAGCCACAATTTCCCGGAAGCGTCTTGATGAAACATGAATCCTGGGCTCGGCAATCAGCATTTTTCCATCCGGCTTGAGGCAATCACTCATTTGCTGAAAGAATATATCGGATTTAGGCACTTCATGCACCATCCAGAAGGCGAGAATGAAATCAACCGGCGTGTTGATCGCAAGGTTGTTCGGATCACTTTTATGTGGGCGGATGATGCTTGCAACACCGGCTTTTTCAGATCGTTTTTGCAATGCGGCTAGCATCTGTGGCTGGACATCAGCTGCTATGACACGACCCGTATCGCCAACAATCCTGGCAAGGCCAACCGAAAAAAAACCCATCCCGCAGCCCACATCCAATACCGTCATCCCTTTGGCGACATATTGGGCCAGTATTTTCTCGGGTTGGTGAAAAAGGTATCGCAAGCGGTTGTCAAATGTGTACGCAAACCACCACGGACAAATATGGCTGCCCATGCAAACAGCCCTCCATACGCATCTCGTAATTAATCTAAGGCTATCTATAAATCAACCGTCTACACCTGAACCTTCCTAATCCTTGACAAAGGATTGCAGCACCCTGCGCTGCCAGGCCTCGCTATAGCCGTCCGCTTCGACCGTGCCGCTGACGCGCTGTTTCTGGGAAAAGCTGATGCGCACAAAATCGCGGAATCGTTTTTCGACCTTTTTACGCAGCGGCTTGCAAAGCTGATCGTACATGACATCATCGACATCGCTGAAGTCAAAAAATATGGCCAGGTTGTTGACGATGCTGTTGAACGTATGTTCCGGTACATCCTGATCCTGGACGGCTGTCATCAACTGGTTGGCGACATCCACCAGACCGTGGCGGATGACTTTTTTAATGTGCTGCAGTTGATCGGCCGTCCAGAACAGGCGATTGCGGTCCATGCTTAGCTCGCATTTATCCTGCCCCATCAAATTGATGCGGCTGACGACATGCTGCCGCGCGCCTTCGGGGAGCAGAGAATTGATCTGGGTCACAAATATACCGTCCTGAAACACGGAAACCCCGCCGCTGGCGGTTTCCAGAGCGCGGATATGGTCACCCAGATTTTTAGCGCCCAGCCGCACGTATCCTTCGGAGTTCTCAAAATTCAGCGGGGCAAGGAAAACCGGGCCGGCGCTTTTAGCGGTATCGTAGGCCAGCTGCTCGCGGCCGATGGTGATGGTGTTGCCGCGTTCGTCTTTAAGGCCGACCGGTATTTTCAAGAAGCGGATATTGGTTTTGAGGTATCCGGCAAATTCCAGGCTGCGGCAGTATTTCATTTTTGATTCTTTCAGATGCAGGATCACCTCGGTGCCCACCGGAAAATCTTCCTCTAAAATTCTGACGTCGAAGTAATCCCGCAGACTGCTGATAGTGATAGCCAGCCCTGCAAAACCGGCTTTGCGGGTTTTAATCACGATTTTTTCGGCCACCAAAAAGCTGGACAGAAATCCGATGCCGAACTGGCTGATAAAACCGAAGTCAATCCGGCTGTCCCGGTTGATATCTCTGATTTCGTTGGATTGGTAAAAGGAGATACCGATAGCCAGAAAATACTTTTCAATCCACTGGCGGGTCATGCCGACACCATTGTCGCGCATTTTAATCACGCTGATGTCATCGCTGAATTCAATCGAAATGGCCGGCGAAAAGGAATCATCAAACAATCTGCGGTAATTGCAGGCATCCACGGCGTTTTGAATCAGCTCGCGTAAAAATACGCGTTTGTCCGAATACAGTCGGTTGCCCATAAACAGCTGCAAACCGGCAGAGGAATCAACGGTAAACTTCAGATCGATGGGTGTGTAGCCTTCGGGTTCGATTTCATAGATCACCTCAGAATATAAAAACCGCGGGCGCACCCGCTGATTCGTGCTTTCGAGCAGTTGCTGCACGCTGCGTTCGTGGTGTTTTAAGGCCCGGTGAACCTCAGGCTCGCTGCACTGGATTTTGAGCCGGATTGTGCCGGCCAAATACGGGTGAGGCCCGACCTCTGTTAGGTTGAAATAATCTGTCAGCTCATCAGACGCAAAGCGGTCTTTTTCCCGCAGGTGGCTGTATATCTGTGAAAGCGTTGTCGCGGCCGTCAGATCCAGCGCCCTGGCCAGCTGAAGGCATGCGGCCAGCAACGGCACGTTGAGCGCCGCACCGTCGATGATGGTCGCAGACCGACTGCTGCCGTCATTGTTTCCGGCCGCCAAACACACCCGGGCAATGATGTCAGCCAATTTTGCATCTGCGATCCCCAGGTCCTGCCAGTCGCTGCGGATGCGCTCGGCGGATCGAGGGTAAAGGGAATCGCTAATATCAGCTCCCGCCGTTGCGCTGCCATCCGTCAGACCGATATTGCCCAGATAGGCCGCCGCATAAAGGATAAACAGGTGCCGGGGCTGCATGTTCAATATCTGGGTTTGTTCATCATCAAGCAGCCAGTTTTCAAAGCACGCGATCATGCGGTTGCCCTGCTCGAGCAGGTCAATCCTGCTCCGGGCCTGGATTCGGGGTAGATCTCCAACCGCCGAATGAATAGCTGTCAGGTCCGCTTTCAAATCACTTTCGAGTTTAGGCGCAATCGCATCCATCACTAGTTATCCTGAAAAACAAGCAGTTGCTGCTGGTGAGCCCGCTACCGTCCGTACTTGATGCTCAAATGGCTGACCGCTTTGCCCAGCGATTTTCTTAATTTCTTGCTTCCACCTTCACGGGCAAGGAACTTTTCTATGATCTCCTTTTCCAGATCGGCGCTACCCATCTTTCCGTCCTTGCTCAGCGTCACCCGGTAGAAGTTCTTTTTTTTGCCCGGCTCCACCGCAACGACCTGGACCCGTTTGTCCAGCTTCTGGACTTCTTTACGCAAGGTCTCCTCAATCACCTCAACTGTTATTTTTGCCATCTTTAAATCCCTAACTTTAATTTTTGAATGTATTTTCAAGGAATAGTGTAAAGCGCTCCCAGGATTTTTTATCCGCAGCCTCCTGGTAGCGGCTTCCACCAAAAACGGTAAAAGCATGTTGCGCTCCACCGTAGGTGATCATTTCATGGTTTACCCCGGCCGACTCCAGTTCTTTGGCCAGGTCAGCGAACTGATCCATGGTAATGGCCTTATCGGCTGTGCCGTGCATAATCAGTATTTTACCCCGGGCTTTACTGTAATCTTGTCCTTGCGGTGTCTTCAGGCCGCCGTGAAAAGTGGCAAAGCCTTTCAGGTCTGCCCCGGAGCGCGCCAATTCAAGCACTGCCGCACCGCCAAAGCAATAGCCGAAGGCAACGGCATTGTCGACGTTGGCACCCTTGCTTTTGGCCGTGTCCAAAGCCCCTTTCATCAAAGCCCGCATTTTTGCTCTGTCCTTATATAGTTCACCGGTGTGCTGGCGTTTGTCTTTCACTTCGGTGGGCCGTATGCCGGCACCGAATAAATCCAACGCAAAAACAGAATAGCCCAGATCAGAGAGCATATGGGCGCGCTTGATTTCATAATCGGTCAGACCATCCCAATCGTGAATCAGCAACACAAAAGGTGCTCCGCTAGTTGAACTGATGTAATATCCTTCATAAGCCTGGCCATTGACCTGATAGGTAACCGGTGCTCCGGTGCCACCCAGTGCAAAAGTGGGAATCAATAAAAGCAAAGCCGCATAGCTTAAAAATTTCATAATACACACTCCTATTTAATCTTTTAACCGTCGTTTACGCTTACCAACTTTCATCCCCTGAAGCGCGGACGCCATTAAACATAACGAATTGGATTCAACATAATACACCATCCGAGACAAGTCGAGCGCTCAAGCCGCGATGTTCAACAAAAATATCTGTTCAAAAAAATATACGCGCGATATACTTTTTCCCACAGTTTGCGATCTGACTGATGGGCCCAATTTTTTGTAAATATCTGTAATTTCTACATATCGCTACTGTTTTGTCTAATATATTGAAATTGTATAATTTTTGCTTTAGTATCATACGGGGCGGACGCGTGCTGAGCTCGAGCGCGATGGGATTTATTTTACACCAGCGCTGATGCATGAGCTCATTTGGAAATATTGAGTCCGAGTTGAATGGTCTTGAATTAGGGAAATATCAATTTTAAAGACATAGCATTCACTGCTTAAATCTCATCTCTGAACGGGCAACTAAATTCGGTGCAAAGCCAGCGCTTTTTTCAAGATCAAAAACTGGTATAAATACTTCCACTAAACACATCCACCTCATTATTTTCCTGAATGACTTTCTAAAAGAATAACTCATCTATGGTGTTTTGATCGGCTGAAAACCCATAAATACCTGAGTTTAAAAATCTCAAGACGGAGTCATTTTATGAAATAAGAATGCACCTACGAAGAAAGGAGACATTATGTTAAAAAAAGGTAGAAAACCAGAGGAAGAACAGAGCCGTGCTCATGATACGATCACAAAACCGGAGACGACGGCACCGAAACCTGTGCCTTCCGTGCCAGCCAGAGCTGAAAGCACCGTTATTGGAGAAAACATTTCCATTGAAGGCCAAATTCGCGGCAATGAGCATCTGCTTATCGAGGGATCTATGAAAGGTAACGTGCAGATGGAAGGGCATGATTTTACGGTGGGTTCAAAGGGACGGGTTGAAGGCGAGATCAAGGCTCAGAATGTAAAGATCAGTGGCCAAATGATCGGGAATATCCTGACAAAAGGTAAAGTTGAAATTACCAAAGAAGCCGACTTTATGGGAGACATCCGGGCAAAACGCATCTCGGTGGAAGACGGGGCCTACTTTAAGGGATCAATCGAGCTTGATCAGGAGCCACATAGAAAAACCATGTTGAGCGGAAAATCGACAGGACCTGCAACCGCACCGCCGGCAAATAAACCCACGACCGAACCGGCCAAAAAAGACGTTGAGGAGAATTGATTTTTGGCGACCCCGACTGTACCCGTTTATGATTACTCACATGCTGAACCTTCGCTTTCGGCCTACACCAGCATGATGCTTGAATTGTATTTCCGGAACCTTGCCAAATTTTCGGTTGCCGAGGTTCTGGATGTCGGACCCGTGTGCAATGAAAATATCATCTGTTTTGCAAAAAGGGTGAAGCGGTTTTACGTGTGCGATTTATTTTTGCGATTCAGCCGCAAGCGGCGCAAAGGATTGGTGTTTCAAAAGGTGCTCGATTATTTAGACTACACGCCCGGTTGTTTCGATGGGATCAATTTATGGGATTTCATCGACCATCTTAAAGATGATGACATCAGCCGATTGGTGAGCCGGTGTCGTGCATTACTTGCACCTGGGGGCATGATGAGCGTCACCAGTTTTGAAAAGCAATGGGCGCCAGCGAAAACCCATTCCTTTGTCATCAAGGATGGCTATCAGATTACGTTTCGGCTTCAGGATCACCTTGATTTGCCCCGGTATTACCACAGTAACAGAATTTTGACGGCGGCACTGTCGGAATTTCAAACCGTTAAGTCATTCATTTATCGAAACGGTGTCAGGGAGTTTTTATGCAAAAATGACTAGGGTACTTCGCCGTTTAAAAGGGATTGCCCGCTGAACCAAAGTAGTGATTAATCCGAAACGATCTTATATACCTTGTCGTTTTCTCTTACTTTTTCAGATACCTTAATGCCGACGCTGTCGCCTTTTTTTGCCTCTGTTATCGATTTGTGCTCGATCTGCATCGAGCTCACCCGGGACTCGAAATCGGTCGTGTACCCCAGAAAATGGAGGGTGTCACCCACTGACACGGTTCCATCGGTTATCTCAACAGCCGCCACCGATATTTTGCTAAAATAGTTTGAAACAACTCCAATCAATTTCTCTTCCATGCCTAAGCCTCCGCTGTTTACGGTTGGAGAAATTATTTTATAGTGGTTGTCAAAAAATCATTCCGATTGCGTAACGCTTTTTTGTTACAACACTTATGCCGCCATCTTTTTTTCGTAACATTATTATGACAAGCGGTATTAATCTTTAAGTCTTTAAAATAAAGGCTTGCAGTTCGCAGGGTCAGAGTAAGGCCATCACCAAATCAGATTACTTATCGGCGCTAGCGGATGGGAAAGTTAGTATTACTGATGCGCGTTAGAATTGGATATCTCTTCAACTGCCTGAGGCACAGAAATGGAAGTAGAAGTCGGTTCCGAATGGGCTTTCACTCAGGTTTGAACACTGCCAATCTTGAATAACTCATTACCAGAAAGATTCTCTCAGCGTCAAGAGATTTTGCAAGAGCAGGCCTGTATCATAGGGTGTCAGGTACGGAAGATTAAACTAAATTTATCCGAATGATTTCGGGTGATGAGGATACAGTCCTTTAGACATATCCGAATTCGATGGATTCAACTCGCGTTCAAAATCGTCTCTATCTAAATGCTGGCCCTGGAAACTAAAGACTCTAAGAATTTGTGTCTTTTCATTGTAAAATGCCCATATACCCCTGCCTCGCGAGCCTCCATGGTCATATTTCAAAACCTTCGCATTAAAGCCTTGCATTGGATCATCGGCCTGAAACCATTCTGGCTGCGGGTCCCCACATCCACCGAAAAAGGTCGCTAGCGCCACCATTGGTGAACGAACATTTTCAACTATAGTTGGATGGGTATCGCTATTTAGTGCATAATCAGAGACTATCGCATATAAATCTAAAAACCCCCCTTTTACTCTGGCCTGAATTGCAGCTTTTCCGCAATCCCGTACTCCAAAACGAAAAAAATCAATATTTTCACTGGATTCAGGAATATTAATTTGGGGCGCATACTTTGTGTGTTTAAAGCGTTCATAGGTCAAGCCAAAGTGTTCTACTTTGAATTCACCCCACAAGGTGCAGCCGGGCGGTTTTTTGCAGGCATAGTATGGATACGCAACGATCAAAATAAACAGGAGCAACGGCAATAGGGTGACCAGCATAATTTTGAGTGTCTTGTTAAATAGCCCGCTAGTCGACTTTTCAATTGCTTTAGTTTTCAAATTGACGGCAGCAATCCGATCACCAGAGAGGTTCCGCCTTCTTATTTCTTCTTTGACGATTGCCAGTACACCAGGCTCCAAGGTGCCGGATTGAGAAAGGGCAAATTGTTCAATTTCCTTATCGGAGAGCTTCTGAAAGCGTTTCTTAAAGTATGTTTTTTTCGCTTTGTGCTCGGTGGCCTTCGAAAAAATGACACCGCAGTTGTAGCATTCGGCAAAAAATTCTTCTTGTTTGTGACCACACTTGGGACAAATCACGATTATAACCTATGCTGATTTTATCCAAAGCCGTCAATTATCCTGGACCCTGTCCGCCATTGATACGGCTTCTTCTTTCTATCTTGGGTTTCGGTATTTCAGGAAAAAACTTGAGAATGGCCGAACAAAAGAGATTGAATATACTGTAGGAAGGAATTGAAGTTATAAAAGCGGGCTTGTAATTAGACGCTGAGAGCAATAAAAAGAAAGTTATAATTTCATGGGCGTGCCTTATAACAGATGGAAAGCCCCAAACCCAGAACCTTTTTCACGAAGCAAGTCGCTTGGCCAGATTATCAATATGCCGGTCATCCGTACCGCAGCATCCCCCTAAAATCTTCATGCCCAATTCACCGTGAAGGCTGGCTACCAATTGGCCGAAAATCCGGGGATCTTCTTCAACCAGTTCTTCGCTGTCGTCGAGTTCTTCGGGCTCGAGGGCGGCTGTATTGGCCAATAGCCCTACTACGCGTTTTCTGACCAGAGGAGATGAATTTGTCGCATGCATCATGGCGGCTTTGAAAATAGAGGCATGCGTGCAATTGGACATATAGGCCAGGGGTTTTGGGTCGACATCGGTATCGATGCGGGAAATGGCATCTTTCAATGGGGTTCCATCAAGCAAGGTGCCTTCAGCTCGAAAAATAAAACTGATAATATACGGCATTCCGGTGGCGGCAAGGGCAGCCGCCAGGCCTGCTGCCTCAGAGAGAGCCGGCAAAGTGGCAGCCAGTAGAAAGTCCACCCCGGCTTCGGCGAGCCTGCTCGCCTGCCAGGAGTGAAACGCGCGGGCATCTTCTGAAGAAAGGGCCTCGGCCTGATTGTAGGCGTCTCCACGGCAACTCAATAAACCACAAATGACAATTTTATCGGCATAATCGCCGTAGCTTTTGCGCATTTCATCAAAAAAGCGAAAGTTGTCTCCGTTGACATCCTTTGTTTCAAAACCGGCTCTTTTGATTCGTTCGCGGCTTGCCCGCCAGGTGGGGGTGGAAAGAAGCAGGGGAAGATTATAGTTGCGGCCAATATCAAGATACTGGCGATAGATTTCTGCAAGCGCGTCGCGTTTGCGCTGATCATAGATAAACCCCGAATTGACAATTTCAGGATCAAGCTCGAATTTGCTGTCGCGGCGCAACCGCTCGATCACAGCGCCCTCACCAAGGATGCATTTAGCGTTTTTCAAAAATTCAGGAAAGGGCAAATCCTTCATTAAGCTACCTCCACAACACCCGATCGGGCGGTTTCATTCCATCTCTGAATATTGATCTGAAAACTTGCCTTCACTGCAAATCAGCGACAAGTCTTTGAAAATCCTCTGAAGCCAACAAAATCTCGCGTGCTGCCGCCTTCAAACGATCCACATCTTTAGCCTTGAGGTGAAAAGAAGTCGGTAAGTTCATGAGATGCCGGCGCTCGTTTTCATCCGGTGTCTGATCAAGACTGACTTCGATCAAATAGGTCTTTGCACGGCAGTCGCCATCCGGCGAATTAGAATCGATATTTACGTTTTTACAGCGCGCGGCTGTATATGCGATTTTCAAATATCTCATCACTCAAACTGTTTGAGAAAATTGTGCCACAAGAGCGTCAAGTCTTGCTTGAGGTCGTCGTCGGCGAACCGTTTTTTGACGTTGCTAAAAGGAAAGGTAGATAAAAACGTATTGCCCCGCGTTGATATCAATGGTCAGGTTGCCGCCTCGCGACGCTGCATAAACAATCCAGGCCGGTTTGTCGCCCGGCCCGCACGCCAAATTCGGATATGATTCACCGGTTTGGCCCTGGTACCAGGAGAGCAGCATCGGATCCTCGCATATCTCCTTTGCCTTTTGCTTTGCCAGATCCTTGGCCTCGGTAAAATCCAGGTCGGGATTATCGATTTTTAGCGCGATATGCTGACCGGGATAATCTTTAATCTGCGGTTTGATTATTTCCATTGTTCAATATTCCGCAATCTAAAATCCACAACCGAAAAATCCAAATCCCTACTTGCCTCACCGTCTGGTCGATGCGAAGCATCGGTAGAG
>JASFIV010000131.1:0-12471 GCA_050122475.1 Desulfobacterales bacterium
GCAAAAAGAATGTGGTGGGCCTTATTAGTGACGGTGGATCAAAGATAAAAAAACCGGAAAGACTTTCAACCAGAATACAAATTAGACATGTTTCATGGTTGGTTTCATCCTCGTGATGATGAAAGTTTGGTGAAAGGAAAGCGAGAATCAAAAAGATGCAAACGACTACCAGGAATCTCGCTTGCACAAACTGAATGTCACAGCTCCGAGAGATTGTCATCAAACAGCCCTCTTTTGTTTAATATCAGGGCAAAAAAACGTCCGTAATTTTATGAAATTATTTGATGATCAGGAGGAATACAATCCGGTTCTGTAGGAAGTTCAGAATGAGAAAAACGGAGAGTGCAGTTAGGATTCAGGATAACTAATGGTCAGCTTTCGACCCCCCTGAAGTACAAAAAAGCCAAGCCACCTATGAACAAAGACTTCGGCCCTAAATTACAGGCAATTTGCATTGCTCTCATCCTCCCATGGATGAGATCCGCTTTGTCCTGGTTTTACCGATTAGATTAATTCAGTTTTAGGTTACTTATATTATAAAATTATTTTTATTCATCGGATCAATTCTTGTCAAGCATTTTTTTTGAGCATATGCTTATAATCTGTGAGTAAGCCATATTCGGATTTTATAAGTGTTCATAATGGTTGATTAAATGTATTTTAACGATTCTGCATTAGTTTACATAAGCACTTGATTTCATCCCTAACTTAAAAACTAATGGGGATGATTAAAAAATAGACTTAGGGATACCCTGCCAGCATCAAAAGTTTACGCCATGTCGTGATATATTGAGGATATCACCAAACCTGGGAAATTGTGATATGCATTGTTATAAAAGGTAGGCGCAGCTTTCAAGGAGGGGCGGTTGGTAGAGAAATAATAGTTTAATTAGATTAGAATAGTCAGAACTGAATTGGCTCTAATGGTTTAGAATTTCAAAGGGATCAAAAGGCTATCTTAGTTGGCAGTAAATGTTCTCTTTATTATCTCAGACCAAGAGAACTTTACAGTTTTTGGATCATTCTCTGTGATGTTGGATTTCTTAGAAAACTCGCCTCCCAGATATTCCTGGATGGGCTTAAAATTTTCGTACCATGTTGTTTTTTCATCTTGCAATTTAGATGTACCTTTCACTTACCTTACACCTTTCTGCCGGATTTTACGCAAATACATTCACTTGAAAGCTGGGACTTCTACCAAAGCCATACTCAAAAGTAAAGCCCAAACTTCATAACCCACTTTAACTCGCCAAAGTTTGTCTTATATTAGTTAATAGGTGTAACAGTACAAATTATCGATCTCATATATTGTGGTACTGTATTTTTTTTATACAAAATGTGGTGTATATATTATTTGAGACCATAGTTCAAGCATTTAGTGTAATTTATCTTTTCCCAAGTTGCAGCTCTAATCGGATCATCACACCAAAAATACAGCTATCCTGAAATCGGCTAAATTAAAATTATCCCTTTTAATCACAATAGAATCGAAATGAGATAAAGAGATTGTCGAGGATTTCATTTCCGGTGAATTGTAGTGGTTTTGCCCTAAGGAAAAATAAAGATGCAACATATTTTTGAAATAGCAGATAAGATTCCATGGATAATGGCGCCTGCATTGGTGATTGCCGCAACAATTGTTATTGCTGCTATCGTGGCCTTTATTCGGTTGTTGGAACCGGCCTCAAAAGCAATGATCATAGGCATGACATTGGCTATGGGCGGGTGGGCATTTATGATGCGATCTTTCTGATGTAATTTCGTCTTGCGGAGAGAGCAACACCCTGATGAAACCCAAATTACTCCATGTCTTTTCAATACTTATTTGGTTATTCTCAGCCTTAATTTTTGCTGCAGATGAGAGTTTTGAAAGTATTAAGGTTGAAGCTGAGAAAGGTAATGCATCTGCCCAGTTTAATCTTGGGATTATGTATTTTAGAGGACAAGAAACATCGCAAGACTATAAAGAGGCTAAAAAATGGTTCCAGCGGGCGGCTGAAAAGGGATTGCCTGAAGCCCAGCACAATTTAGGCTTTATGTATTATGAGGGGTTGGGGGCATCACAAAATTATTCCGAAGCGTTGAAATGGTTCAAAAAAGCTGCAAAACAGAATAATCCAAAAGCTCAACATAATATCGGTGTAATATATGCATCAGGGCTGGGAGTCCCGGAGGACAATATAAAAGCCTATGCTTGGCTGAGTTTGGCTTACTCTAACGGATATGAAGAATCCAAAGATACGATTTTAATTTTAAACAAGGCAATGACTGCCTCTGAAATGCAACAGGCCGAGGCCGAGGCCGCCAAACTTAGAGAAATTATTAAAAAACGGTAATTTTCATGCATTGAGCAAAATTACCGAATATCCTTTAACCGGAGGGATAATACCTGAAAAATAGCAATAACAAAAGGTTATCATAACTAGTACCTAAACACCCCAAAAGCGTTTGCCAATTGACCCAATCTACGTGCACTGTTATATTCTGACAAAAAACCAAACCGCAATTAGGAAAGACGCTTTCAATGCAGCCTAAATTTATGCCCATCATGTTCATTTTGTCGCTGGTGGTGGCCTGCAGCCAGTCCGGGAAGTTGCAAATGAGTGTTGAAGGGTTTAGAGGCACCGATTGGGTGCTGGAGGAAATCGATGGAAGCGCTGCGGTAGACCGGGTGCAATCGACCATACGGTTTCAGGGAAATGATCGGATCGCCGGCTGGGGCGGATGTAATCGCTATTTTGCCAACGTTCGTTCGGGGCGTAACTTTTTCAAAGTGGGTCCCATTGGATCGACCCGGCGAATTTGTCCCCCGGTGGTAATGGATCAGGAAGAGCGCTTTTTCAATGCCCTTCAAAAATCCCGCAGCATCCGCATGGAAGGTCATCAATTGGTGATAGACAGTGAAGCAACCCAGAAGCCGCTGAAATTCGGCAGGCTCAAAAAGTCCGGCAGTTAATGAACGCTGAAGGTAGGACCAATAAGCGATTCGCTGAAAAGCCCCGGATGCCCATGAACCGGCCGGCCTGTCGATTGAGGAAATTCAATCCATACCGCTAGGATTTTAATTTTGCTTTCTTGCGTCTGTCGGCAATTCCACTGCGTCGGTCATTTAAGATAAAGGTATGGTTTTTGCGGCGATCGGCTAGGCCCGAGCGTCTCTCTACAAACGGCTGATCGACTCTTTCGTTAACCGTAGATGGTAAGCTTTCTTTTTGACTCTTGTTGAATTCTCTTATTCTTCTCATCAGTTTACTCGGTCATATACCACAAATATCTTCTTTCTTTCCAACTTCTTCTTTCAACACCGCCTTCTAAAAAATAACGGTTATCAGATAATTGGCGTCGATCGACTTCGGAGCGGCGATCCCCGACAGGCTTTCGTAGCTGTTTTTGATTACGGGAAATTGATTTTTCTGGGTGCAGGCGGGCAACTGCTTTTTGGCGCTGTGGAAGCATAAGGGATTAGGCGTCTCCACTCACGTGTTTAAATTTTGATCAACTGCAACCGTCGACCATCGGGCTGGCGGTGTCAGTATGTACAGACACAGTTTCAAAGGGACTTTATTTTTATACGGTTTCATGACGGGTTTGTCAATAATTTTTAATAAAATCAATTATATAGGAAAAATTTTACCCAAAGATATGGAAAGCAATGCCAATCTGGGTATGTAAAAAAATGCCACCTGTGATACCGGATCTTTGGGTAACGCTTCAGATTTTAAACCAATTTCTTATCGCAAGATGGGGTGCCGGTGCAAGCTTAATTTTATGCGTCTGCCACCGAAATTGACCTGTTCGAGTTTTTCACGCCACTCATTTTTTCTACCCCTTGTCCTTTGCATGCTGTGGATTTGTTTGACATCAGATTATTCGTACCTAGAATACCCGTTTAAAGCAGCATTGTACAAAGAATTTGTCCCTAAAAAACAGCATAAACGATCAGGCCTCCTGGGCTTTCTCAAAAACGAGGATAATATGAAATCTTACAGACTTACATTTTTTAGAGCGATGCTGACCGTTGCGATAGGTATTCTGTCAGCGGTCACAGTGCACGCTGATGTTGAAAAGTTTCATGGTAAGGCCGTCAATTCAGATGGTGAGGTCATATTTTTTGAGGAACATACCCTCAGGTATGAAAATAATCAGATAGCTTCCATGAATACCATTTATTACGATGCTAATCTGAAAAAGATCGGCGAGCTTGTTTCGGATTTTTCGCAGAATTCACATTTAGGCAGTTACGATTTTAGGGATGACAGGCTCCGCTATATTGATGGTGCCAAGGTAATGCAGGATCAAATCTTAATCTATTCTAAGAAAACTCCGGAAGCTGGCATCCAGGAGAAGTACATTCGCCGCGAACCCGGCCAGATCGTGGGTCAGGGACTTCATTCTTTCATCCTGGAAAATCTTGATGTCCTGGCCAAAGGGGAAATTATACCTTTTAAACTGGTACTGCCTGCCCAGATGGATCAATTTAATATTCGGATTCGTAAATCTAACCTTGAAGATGACCGTATAGTGCTTCGAATCGAGTTGGATAACTGGTTTCTGAGACTTTTCGCCTCCCATATTCAAGTTGAATACGATATGGACACCCGTCAGCTGCTTTCCTATCAGGGTGTGTCCGTCGTGGCAGATGAATCCGGTAAGACTGTGCCGGTAACTATTTCCTACGCTTATTCGCAGTCGGATTTTCTTTTAGGTGGCAGAATGGAAACCGAGGCGAGCCTACAATCTTCCAATTAAATACGGGTCTCCAAATCCCGTTTGTGCAAGTTCGTGAAAAGATTTCTGAAAGGTGAACAGTTGTGATCGCAGGCCGTAGGATCCGACTGCTTCACTGCTGATGTTTCTGTTGCTTTCTTTTTATACCCCTGCTACAAATCGATCAGTAATGTCCACCATACGTGTAGGCGAGGTAATTAATGTTTACAGCACATGAAATTTTGGATTTAGCAATTCAACTGGAAGAAAACGGCGAAGCCGTCTATCGCGAAGCGGCCGGCCAGGCGAAAAATGCCGATATCCGTGAACTGTTACTATGGATGGTAGAAGAAGAGGTCAAACATGCCCGTTTGTTTAAAGAGTTAAAACAGGAAATAGAAATCCGTTCGATCAATCCCTTTATGGAAGAAATGAGCCGTAAGGTTTTTGGCGGCATACTTGGAGATAAGAGTTTCTCCCACCGGGAGGTCAATTTCGCCGAAATCAAGCGTACTCAGGACTTAATTAAGATCTTTATTGAGTTTGAAAAAGATACCGTCCTGTTTTACGAAACCCTGCTTCCTTTTATCGAGGACAACAACACATTGCATTATGTCACTAAGATAATTGCCGAAGAAAATAATCATATCAAAAAACTGCAGGAATTACTGGCTGAAAAAACAGAAGTGACTGTAGCCGACAACTAACCGCTGTCCAATATCACCACAAAGACACAAAGTACACAAAGCTCACCAAGAAGATTTATTTTTGACTTTCGCCCCTATGCAAAGGTGCTTGATCTTTAACGGGCTCCTCGGTCGAATCCGTCTGAAATGTTCGGGCACGAGATAATGAGAGTAAAAGACATTGTTTTTGCATGCGCTTGACTCGTCCGTATTAATAGTTACCCTATGGGGCAATTATTTGTTCAAAGGAGATGCAAATGGATAAAGTAGAAAAAGGTTATTTTGTCAGCGTGAATTACAAAGGAACCCTTGAAAACGGCGAGGTGTTTGATACCAGTGAGGGGCGTCATCCAATGGAAGTTGAAATGGGCGCCGGCCAGATCATCATAGGATTTGAAAAGGCCCTGATGGGAATGGCCGTGAACGAAAAAAAGAATTTCACTCTCGAACCCGAGGAAGCATACGGGTACAGGGATGAAGGTCTTACCCATTCCTTTGCCCGTTCGGAGATCCCGGCAGAAATGAATATCGAAGTCGGTCAAACGGTAGCGCTTTCTTCACCTGAAGGGCGACAAGTTCCCGCCCAGATTATTGAGGCCGATGACCAAAAAGTGGTGGTGGACCTGAATCATCCGCTGGCCGGCAAAACGCTGACGTTTGACATTGAGGTTGTCGGCATCAGCAATTCGCCGACCCAGCAACCAGCCGGCTGCGGAACCGGCTGCCATTGTTCCTCAGACAGTGACTGATCGAGCAGCGTTAAAATAAATAATGGCCACAAAGGCACTAAGACGCAAAGATTAAAAGAATAAAAAGTTAATCATATTTTTTCTTGGTGAGCTTGGTGCACTTGGTGGCATTGTGGTAATAAAAACCTGCTCACAACGGAAGCTCTCACCACGAAGCGAACGAAGAACACAAAGTGATGAAAATCATCTTATCGCATTCGTTTTCATGCAAAAAAAGATTTTATCTGTGTTTTGCACGCATCGGAGACTTTCATATGCAAGGCATTTGAGTGCGAAGCTATAGTGTACTATGCTTCGCGCTGAATAACGCCGCAGATGGAAGCCTCCGATGTGCCCGCAGGGTGAAAATGAATGCGCTAAAATGGTCTTCATCCATTATAAATAGACGGTAATTAGAAATACCTTCGTTGATTGTTTAACTCGCTGTTGAAAAATGAAATAATATTTTCGCATTCATTTTCATGCAAAATACAGATAACTGGTATGTTTATATAATCAGATGCCATGATGGCAGCCTTTATACTGGCATTGCCACTGATGTTGAGCGCAGATTTGCCGAACATCAAAGCAATGTCGGTGCAAAATATCTTCGGGGGCGAGGCCCCCTGAAGCTGGTTTTTAAGCAGCGTATCGGCCAAAGAAGCCGGGCTTTGAAAGTTGAACAAGGCATCAAGCGCCTGCCGAAGAAAAAAAAAGAAGCTCTCATTAAGAGCGGCGCGGTGTGAAAGCCCTGATCTCCAACCGTAAGCTTTAAATACCACCCACAACTTTTCCGACCAATCTAATTTACGCCATCCTTGCTCCACTATCTATTTTCTGACCCCCGTATTCAGCGCTCCTTCCTCTGTTTTTAAAGCCTGAAACCTGAAACCTTGAAACCGTGTCTTTGAACCTCTGTTTTTTGTATTATATTAGGGGTGGAAACCTCTATAGAGGAAATTATAAATGCTGATTCGTCCTTCACACCAGGCAGACGCGCAAGCCATGGCGCATGTATACGTTCAGACCTGGCAGGATACCTATCTGGGTCTGGTGCCGTTTGGCTACCTGTACGCAATGTCAGCCGGCGAGCTGGAACGGGGATTTCTGAATGAAACCCGGAGCAATCACGCCTTCAGCTACGTTGCCGAAGATGCCGGTGAGGTGCGCGGGTTTATCAGCGGCGGTTACGCGCGGCAGTCCGATGATATTTACGATGGTGAAATTTACGCGCTTTACGTGCTGAAGAATTATCAGCGCCAGGGTATTGGTACGCAACTGGTGTTGGCGCTGGCCACCGCCTTCAATCACAATGATATTCATTCGATGCTCGTATGGGTCCTCGAACACAATCCCTGCCGCCGATTTTATGAAAAATTAAACGGCATGTATCTGCGGAAGAAACGCCTGCCTTTTGCCGGAGAGGTGCTGGATACCGTCGCTTACGGGTGGATCGACACGGGCCTGCTCGCATCCTGAGCTGGGATTAATACGTCATGATCGGAAAAATATTTCTTCAAAAGGCTTTATTCGTTTTGTTGTTGGTCATTGGTCTGACAGGCTGTTCCGGCAACACGGGAGAGCAGGGCCAGAAAGTTCAGTACCGTAATGTCTCGCTTGATACCTTCACCGAGATGATCGCTGCCAAAGACTTTGTGCTTGTTAACACCCATATTCCATATGAAGGTGAGATCCCCGGTACCGACCTATTGATACCCTTCAATGATGTTGACCGCTATCTTGACCGGTTGCCTGCTGATAAGACAGCCTCCATCGTTGTCTACTGCAAGGCAGGGCCGATGGGCGATGTCGCTGCCGACCGGCTGATCGATTTAGGGTACACCAATGTGGTGCACTTTAAAGCCGGCATGAACGGCTGGGAAAGAGCCGGAAAGAAGCTGCACTATCGTTAACCATAGGCTTGTCGTTCAATAAGCTTAATCTCAACCTTACCTCCGGTGAGGCTTCTGTGATTCTTTTCCATTTCACAAATCTTCTTTACGCCACCATATAATTTAGCCCTCGAATAGCACGCTTGACAATACAAAGGTCATTTTGTCATGTTTTTGCGCTTAATTTTGAATCTGTCAGAAAAATTAAACTTTCAAAAAGGAGGCCGACATGTCCTTTTTACAGTTAGGCCCGCAAAGCGGTCTATACTATGAACATCTTCAGCCGCCGGATGCTGTCGCCACGTTCTGGCGATTCTTGTGATCTGTGCATCTGTGGCCGTGGAAGCATCCTGGGGGTGGATTCGCCGACCCCAGACCACCTGATCATCAACTCTGTTGCAGCGACTATGTTATGAAAGTAAGTAAAGCAAATTTTTAATTACTTTGAAATTAAAAGCCTCCTCAGAAATAGTAGATCACGTCCAAGGGCGCGGCGCAAACGACTCGGCTGAGCTCGTCGCAGGCCGATTCAAAAACGGAGTATACACGTTAGTATTCGAGTATTTTGAATCGGTTTGCAACAATGCCTTTGGGCGTTAGATGCATTTCTGAAGACGCTTTTAGTAGCGGCCTCGTTTTCTGGGTTCCCGCCAGCGAGACCGTCCCATGGTCTCGATGTAATTGACCGCCTGTAAAATCGCGTTCAAACTGAAAACCGGCAGCTGTTGATCGGTCAGTTGATACTGCCGCAGGAATGTTTTTGCAGCGCTTGCCAGGCCTTTACGCTGGCAGATTAAAAAGGCCACGGATTCGGCTTCAAGCTCTTCCTGGGTTGCGCTGAGATGATGTCGTTCAGACCACCAGGCGTTTCTGTCGATTCCCAGATGCCCGCAAAAGATATGCCCCAGTTCAAGGGCCAGCTTGGCGAATTTTGTCTCCGTGGTGTCGGCCGGGTCGAGCATTATCAGGTAACCGGCATCCTTTACCAGTTTCAAATGCGCGTATTTTTTCCTGATGGCCGGTGTCATGCGCAGCGCCGTATCGTTGCGACGATCATCTTTAACGGCTTCATGCACCGCGATCCCATGCAGCTCGCAGTTGTGAGTGGTGTTTTCATAGACGCTGACCGGCAGCCTTTCTGAGGCCGGATATGGGATCAACTGCTCGGCGATAACCGGATCACCTTCGGTGTCCTTCAGATCGTAAACAAACCGTACCGGGCCCATCGGCGCCAGGATCACCAGCGGGCGGGCATTAAGCTTCAGACGCCGGCCGAATTTGCGAGCCCAGGTACGGGCCGTCGCCACATGAGACAGCGCCGGGTTCTGGGTATACAGCAAAAAACCATTGAAGGCCGAATACTGCGGCAGGCGGGCGATAAAATTGAGAATTTGCGCATATTCACGGCTGCTGCGGTAACGGCTGTCGGCAACAAACATTTCGTCGATTGCATTGGCTTCAGCGGCCGGATCAGCCCATGGGTCAGCGGGGCTGCCATCGAGCGTTGCGGCGTCGCCTTTTGAAAATAAGCCTAACTGCTTTGACATGTTCCCCATCCTTTATGGTATTTTCGAAATTTTCCTGATTTCCTTTCGGTCGGTCTCATGCTAGTCGCTTTCTGGCGCAAGGACCTGCAGATAAACTCAATCCGCCAGCATCGCTCGCATTTCCGCAAATCTGGCCTTTTCTTTGGCGTCCACCTTCGGATAGGCTAAATTTAATTTTTTGAGACATTGAACAATAGTATCCGCAACGCACATGCGCATAAACGGTTTGTCGTCGGCGGGTATGGCATACCAGGGCGCCCACGGGCGCGAGGTGGCATTGATGGCCGCTTCGTACGCGGCCATATAATCCGACCAGAATTGGCGTTCATTGACATCGCCGGCCGAGAATTTCCAATTTTTTTCGGGTTCATCGATGCGCGCCAGAAATCGCCGACGTTGCTCTTCGTGGGACACGTTCAGCCAGAATTTCAATATGACGGTACCGTTGTGCGCCAGATGCTTTTCATGGTCGCAAATAGACTGATAGCGCTGCTGCCAGATGTTTTTCAGGTCGGTATTTTCAGGAAGCTTCTGGGACTCGAGATATTCCGGGTGAACCTTAACCACCAGAACCTCTTCATAATAACTGCGGTTAAAAATACCGATCCGGCCACGCTCGGGCAGGCGCGTGGCCGTGCGCCATAAAAAATCGTGGTTTAGCTCTTCGGCCGATGGCTGTTTAAATGAAAATACCTGACAGCCGGCTGGATTGATTCCACTCATCACAGCGCGAATGGTGCCGTCCTTGCCGGCCGCATCCATGGCCTGGAAAATCAGCAGGATGGCATAGCGGTCATGCGCATATAGCATGCGCTGTAAATCGGATATTTCGTCAATGCGTTTTGCAAGGCGCTTCTTGCATTTCTTTTTGTCCGCAGCATCCTTTGGCGGCGCTGTCACTGCTTTTTTGACACGGAATTTACCATCATCTTTAACCAGATATGGACTGGCCGCCGCTTCAAACATGTGCCCTCCTTGACTGTGGTGGGTTACCCATAGCTTCCATCAAAAAACCCCGTTTCTCATTTTGAGATACGGGGTTTTGATGTCTTGCCATGGCGACCTCTGGGTTGCGGGTGAGTAGGCTGTGGTGTCATTTCGCTTTTAGCACAGGGGCTTTTGCCAAGTCAACAACCGGGGATAGATGCCCATCAAAGTTTCTGCTGTGCCTCATCTGCTCAAGTTTCAAGGGCTTTGAGCCGATATTTATTTCAGGCAGCAGTTCAGTTTTATGGTCTTTCGGGGAGATAATCCATGGGCATCACATCATTCTGCAGTGGTATCAAATCGAGTATGAATCCGGAACAGACGGACAGTTTGTACGCGCATCAGGTCAAAAAAAAGCTGACAGCGATTCTGGAATTGATGGATGAGATGCAACGCCAGGTGCTGCAGATGCGGTTGGGATTGATCGACGGTCACGAGATGACCGTTGACGATGTGGCGGACGCCCTGGGCAAGAGCCCGCAACAGGTCCGAATATGGGAGGATGAAGCCCAGCAGATCATGCATCATCCCGAACTCGCCCGTAATAAGATCGATTGCTAGTGCTGTCCGCTATCTGACTTCGGTCATCTGTCTTTTTTAGACCTCCGCCCAAATACCCACTGCGTGTCTGTGGAGAGTTTGGCGCGAAAGCAGTAACCATCCAGATTAAAAGACTTCAGGTCTTCAGGCTGCTTAATCTGGTTGCGAATAATAAAATCACTCATCCGGCCTCGGGCCTTCTTGGCATAGATTGCCACCACCCGATAGCTCGAAGCCTGCTTTTCCTTAAAAACCGGAGTGATGACCGTGGCCTTCAATTGATCCGCTTTGACAGCCTTAAAATATTCAAGTGAAGCCAGATTTACAAGAATCCCGGACTTTTCCCGTTGGAGAAGGTCGCTCAGCGACTGATGGATTCTATCTCCCCAGAATTCATACAGGTTCTTGCTATTGCCGGCGGATAGCCTGGTGGCCATCTCGAGGCGATAGGGCTGAATCAAGTCGAGCGGGCGCAGGATGGCATAAAGACCGGATAGAATCCGCAGATGCTGTTGTGCATAATTGAACGCCTTCATGGTGTATGATTCAACGTCCATGGCGTCAAAAACATCGCCCTTAAAAGCCAGCAAGGCCTGTTTGGAATTGGACGGGCCAGGACGCGTCTGCCAGTTTCGATAGCGTTCAACATTCAAAACAGCCAGCTTCTCGCTCATTCCCATCAAGGTCGCCAATTCGGAAACAGAAAGTTTGCGCAGTGCCTTTACCAGAATTGCGCATTCAGCGGAAAATTCCGGCATGGAATGTTTGGATATGCGAGCCGGCAATTGCATGTCCAGGGTTTTCGATGAATTCAATATGGCAATCATTTATGATAACCTTCCTCATTTTGTCGTTTCGGAAGTCAGCCAAAAAGCAAATCAGTGGTCAACCCTCCATATCGAATTCTTTGACGTCGAACCAGTAGCCGGTTTTACTGATGTAATCCAGTTCAAATTCAATCGTTCGAATATGATTGTTTTCAATTTCAAGAAAGCGCGCGAACATCTGTTGGGCTTCGGCGGGCAACACATCAACCATTTTTTGATAAAATTCAGAGGTCTTGATTTCCATTTTCAGCGCCCGGCTGAGCATCTGTGATTTGAGGCCGCGCGAATCCTTTCCTGCCAGGGATTTGACTCCGGCTGAGTGCCGCTCGAGTTCCTCCTGGGAGGGGACAGCGGATTTCAATTTTTCAGCGCTGATCTTTCCGGTGTCTTGCCATTGCTTTAAGCGATCATTCAGATAATCGAGGTGCCCCTGTTCGTCTTTGCCCATGGATTGGAAAAATTGCCGGCCTTTTTCATCATCTTCAGCATCCGCTGCCTCGAAATAAATATCCCTCAGTTCGGTCTCATATTCAATCGCGGTTTTAAGTGCCTCTTCA
>JASFIV010000132.1:0-12465 GCA_050122475.1 Desulfobacterales bacterium
CCTTAAGGGTGCACTGGCGCGTATCCACATCCGTTTTTTACTTGCGCTGTTTGCCGGAATCGGCGTAGCCATCATCAGTCTCGCGAGACTGATGAATTTTTTGATCAACCACTACCCTGTCTTTACTTGGAGTCTTTTCTTCGGTCTGATTGCCGCATCCATACTGGTCGTCAGCCGTCAGGTGGCCTCTTGGAAACTGCGCACCGGCATCAGCCTGGCAGTCGGCATCGCTGTAGCGGCTTTCATCATGAATTTAATCCCGTTTCAAACCCCCGAAGCACTATGGTTTATTTTTTTGTGTGGTATCATCGCCATCTGTGCGATGATTCTGCCCGGCATCAGTGGTGCCTTCATTTTGCTCATTTTGGGTAAATATGAATTTATTATGGCCACCTTAAAAAACCCTTTTTTGTCCCAGAACTTTGTCATTATCATTGTATTCTGCTTGGGTTGCCTGGTCGGTTTGCTCAGTTTTTCCAGACTGCTCAATTATTTCCTTACACATTTCCGCGCCCTGACAATGGCATTCCTCACCGGTTTAATGATCGGCGCCATGCCAAAAATCTGGCCATGGAAACAAATCATTGCAACCGAAATTATTCGAGGAAAAACCCATATCACTTATGGTTCCAACATCATACCCGGATCCGTCAACTCAGAAGTTTTGGCCGCCATCGCTCTGGCAATCATTGGGTTTGTGACCGTTATGGTAATCGAACGATTGGCCCGGGTTAAAAAAAGTGGCTAAAGTGTAAAAATGGATTACATCTATTTTAATGGCTCATGCTAGGCCGCGAAGACGCAAAGAATTATTCCTAACAAAAGCTCCTGATCTCTTTGCGCCTTTGCGTCTTTGCACTAGGATTAGACTATTTACCTGGAAGCTTTTCATTGAGAAAGTCGACAAATGCCTTGTGCAAAGGAGAGGGGCTGCGGCGTTTGTGCCGGGTTAGATAAAAATTCCGTTTAAGGTCCAGGCCGTCGACTTTAAGCGCACATAATTTGCCTGCCTGGATATCCTCGGCCACTGCCAGTGTCGAGAGAATGGACACACCCACCCCGTTTTTGATTCCCTGACAAATGGCCTGAGTGCTCCCCAGTTCAGCAATGACCTTTAAATCTTCAACCGCATAGCCCTGATTGCGAAGGCTTTGATGCAACGATGTTAAGGTTCCGGAGCCACGTTCTCGTAAAATAAAAGGCTCTGTCACAAGTTGTTTTAACGACACCCGGTTTTTTCCGGCCCAGCGATGTCGGGCCGGTACAATCAGACCCATTTCATCTGATAGAATTACCTTCTGATCAATCTTTGGAGATTCTGCCCGGGCGCCAACAATTCCCATTTCCAGACTTCCCTCTGAGATGCGCTCGATAATATCAGCAGTATCTCCGATAACCAGCGAAATAATGACATCCGGATAGGGGTGTTTAAAATCAGCGATTAATTGCGGCATTAGATAAGTCCCCGGTATGGTGCTGCCGCCAATGACCAGACGCCCTCGAATTTTCCCATTGTACTCCGCCAGTGCCGACTCGGTGGCATCACGCAGCGCCAGGATTTTTTTCGCATAGCCATACAGCAGTTCGCCGGCTTTGGTGGGCAAGACTTCTTTGGTCAGGCGATCAATTAAGCGACAGTTGAAATGATTTTCCAGATCTTTGATGTGGCTGCTAATGGTGGGTTGCGTGAGGTGCACTGCTTTTCCGGCTTTGGAAAAACTTTTAAGTTCGATAACTTTGCAAAAAATATGGAGTTGCCAAAGATCCATCAGTTCGCCATTGGCCGAATTGCGCGATACGCGCTCAATTCGGCGTTATTTGTTATTCGTTATTTGTTATTTGCGTCTGATCAATGAACGAATAACCAATAACGATTAACGCTCGATGGCGTTTTACGGCCATCGAGGATGTGTTTAATTTTTACCGGTTTGCTCGGATCCGGTATCGAGATTGAATTTTTGTACCAGCTTTTTTTGCACCAACCGCGGCACCATCCCATCAATGCTGCCGCCAAATTGAATGGCTTCTTTAATAATCGAAGAACTTGTAAATATCCAGCGCAATCCGGTCATTAGAAAAACCGTCTGCACCTCGCGATTTAGCCGTCGGTTCATTAAGGCCATCTGGAATTCATACTCAAAGTCAGACATAGCGCGCAGCCCCCGCAAAATGGCATGTGCTTTCCGGTGAGCCGCATAATCTACGAGAAGGCCGTCAAAACTATCGATTTCAACATTTTTGAATTTCTTAAGGCAATCTTTGAGCATCTCCAATCGTTCTTCGAGGTCAAAAAGATACTCCTTGCTTGGATTATACAAAATCGCAACGATAATCTTGTCAAATATCTTCAACCCTCTTTCAACAATATCAAGATGGCCGTTGGTTACCGGATCAAAAGATCCCGGGTAGATGGCAATTTTAGGCATCTTTAATCAATCCTTTTCCGTTGGGGTTAGTTGACAGTGGATGGTGCAAACGGCCGATAAATAATGATTATTCGACCGATTGATAAATGAAATTCATAACATATAAATAAAAAAAGAAACAAGCGTTTTTCCATACCTTCGCTGGTCGGTCATTTCGAATTCAGGTCGGTTTTCGGGAATCGGTTCGCGGGGCGAGTGTTCGATGACCAGACGTGCGCCATTGACCAGGCACTGGCTTCGGGCCAGGTGGGATAGGGTCGGCTGGATCATATCTTTATTATAGGGCGGGTCTATAAAAACCAGATCAAAGGCGGGTCTGTGTGACTGGAGAATATTTAAATTGTTCTGTATGTTCCATTTAATGGTGTTGGTTCTGCTCTCAAGCGAACATATTTTTATATTTTTTGCCAATGCGGCCAGGGCTGCTTTATGATCTTCTGCAAAAGAAACCCTTTTGGCTCCCCGACTTAATGCCTCAATCCCCATCGCACCCGTGCCGGCATACAGGTCCAGAACGCACGTGTCCCGAACGGTATCGCCAAGGATGTTGAAAATGGACTCCCGCACCCGCTCAGACGTCGGCCGTGTTTCCTTTCCGGCCACGGTCACCAATTTTCTTCCCTTCAGCTTCCCGCCGATAATCCGTATGCTCAAAACTTCAGTTTCCTTTTAAAATGGGCAATTTTTAATTAATATTTATAAAGTAAAACCTATCTGGAAAATACGTCCCCCATTTTTCCATGAAAAAGAAAACCCTGAAGTCATATTAAAAGTACAATTTTCCAATTTGGACTTAAAAATATAAACTTTAAACAGTTTAAAAAAATAAGTTTCCAATTTATAAATGAGAAATTTTTTCGTTGAGTGCGGCCGCACAAGGGTTTATGATCGAGGCGTACTTGCCGTACGTTGAGGTCATAAACCCGCGGAGAACAATGCTCAGCGGGAAAATGGCCATTTATAAATGGAAACTAATTCAAGCTCTTTATCTTTTTGTGTAGATAACTTCTGCCCACCTTCATGGCCTTGGCGGTTTTGGTAACATTGTTCTCATTCTGAACCAATTTGATCTTTATAAATTCCTTTTCGAATGCTTTTTTGGCTTCTTTAAAACTATCTAATTTCATAAACGGTGCAGAGGCGTAATACGAAGGATGGGTTAAACCGCCGGGGCGGTATGAATCCGGTATATCCGTAACATCGATAATATCTTTGTCGATCATGATGGCCAGCCGTTCAACCAGGTTGCGCAACTCCCTGACGTTTCCCGGCCAGGCGTAATTGCTCAAGACACTGATGGCCGCTGGACTCATCCTTTTGCGTTTGCTGCGATTCTGGACAGCAAATTCCTCCAAGAAGGCCTCGACCAACATCGGTAGATCCTCGATGCGCTCTCTTAAGGGCGGGACATCAATCGGAATCACATTCAATCGATAATAGAGATCCTCTCGAAATGTTCCCTTTTCGATTTCCTTTTCCAGGTTTTTGTTGGTGGTGGCAATCACCCTCACATCAATGCCGATCAGCCGGCTTGCGCCGACCCGCTGGATCTGCTGTTCCTGCAGAACCCGTAAAATTTTAGCCTGAGAACTCAAACTCATATCACCGATTTCATCCAGAAATATGGTGCCATTATTGGCCAGTTCAAATTTTCCAATTTTTTTGGTGGTCGCTCCGGGAAATGAACCCTTTTCATGCCCAAACATTTCACTTTCTAGTAGTTCATCCCGAATGGCCGCACAACTGACGTCAATCAGTGGCTGTTCGACCCGTGGGCTGAGCTGATGAATGGTGCGCGCTACCAGTTCCTTTCCGGTGCCGTTTTCTCCGCTAATCAGTATCCAGGTATCTGTTGGCGCTGCGACTTCGATATTTTTCCTTAACCCCTTTGTCCGTTCTGATTCTCCGTCAATTGAATGCTTTTCCAGGGTCTTGGTTCGAAGATATTTATTTTCTTCTTCCAGGCGCTTGTAATTGAGCGCATTGTTTATGCTTAAAATGATCTTATCAATAGAAAGGGGCTTTTCCACCAGGTCAAAGGCGCCCAGTTTGGTGGCTTTAACGGCCGTTTCAATCGTCCCGTGACCCGTAATAATGATGACCTGAATTTGAGAATTGATTTTTTTAATTTCCTTCAGGGTTTCAATTCCATCCATTCCCGGCATCCAGATATCGAGCAAGACCAGGTCCGGCGATTCCGATTCAATGGCTTTTAGTGCATCATAGCCGTTGACCGCTGCTGAAACCTCAAAGCCCTCATCTGAAAGCAAGCCACTTAATGACTGAACAATTGACTGTTCATCATCGACAATTAATACCGATGCGATCATAAAAGTCTACTCCTATTCGCTTCACCGTATATTAACCACACGGGTTTGACCTACTCGGCAGAAGTCCTTAAGCTCCGCAAAGCGCATGGCGCATAGGGTATAGTGTTGAAAATTCCGATCACCAACAGCTTCTACGCTTTGCTCTTTGCGCTATGCCCTCTGCCGCAACTAGACCGGAAATTCAATAACAAATTTTGCGCCTTTGGGGGCGTTGTCCTGCACATTTATCATCCCATTGTGATCTGCAATGATGGTGTTGACAATGGTCAGCCCCAGTCCCATTCCGGTCTTTTTAGTGGAAAAATTGGGCTGAAACAGCCGGGTTTTATCTTCATCGGAAATGCCTGGCCCATCATCGGCAACCTCCATCCGCACCTTTTTCAAAATCGGGTCATGGGCCACGCTGATAGTGATATCGCCGGCACCTTTAAGAGCGCTTATCGCATTGTCAATCAGGTTGATCAGGGCCTGCTTCATTTGCTGGTGATCCAGATTTAGAATCGGGATGTCACGGGTATTGTTGAGCTTGAAATTAATCCCCGGATGCCCTTCGCGGTAGAGCGCAACTGTTTCTTCAATAATGGGTATCAAATGGCAGGGAACAGGATTGGCACTGGGAAATCGTGCAAAAGACGAAAATTCATTCACCAGATTGCGAATCAGCTCAACCTGACTGATGATGGTTTCGGTACATTCTTCGAAAATCGTGTCATCCACAAACTGCCCGTATTTTCGTTTGAGCCGTTGTGCGGAGAGGATAATCGGTGTCAACGGATTCTTGACTTCATGGGCAATGCGCCGGGCCACTTCGCGCCAAGCCGCCATGCGCTGGCCTTTTTCCAGTTCGGTCAGGTCATCAAACACCATCAATGTCCCCATGTGTCGTCCGCTATCGTCCTTAAGGGCATTGACAGACACCAGAAAGCTCCTCGGTCTGCCCTCAATGGTCAGTTTTAACGGCAATTCAATCGCGTCGCCACTGGTAAAAGAAAGGTTGGCCAAAATTTCGTTGGCCAGTTCTAAAAAAGCGCCATCTAATAAATTTTTGTAGCTTTTGTTCAGTATTTGCTCGGATTTTAAATTCAGCATCTTTTCAGCTGATTTATTCATAGTCGATATAATGCCCTTGGCGTCCAGCGTAACGACGCCAGCAGATACGCTTTTTAACACAATTTCCATAAATTGCCGCTTCTCTTCGATTTCTATATTCTGGTGCCGCAACATGCGTGCAGATAGCTCCAGTTGCTCGCGGCTGAGTCGCAGATCCTGGGTCATCTGATTAAAGGATTCCACCAGGCTGCCAAATTCATCATCGCTGACCGGATCAATACTGTATTCAAGATCGCCGTCTGCCACCCGGCGTGTTCCTTCAGCCAGTTCTTTGATCGGAAGGCTGATCGAGCGCGCCATGAAGAATCCAAACCACACTGCACAAAATAGGACCAGCAAAGCAACAATTGAAAGCGATATATAGTAGGTAATTTGAATCGGTTTTTTCAGCAGTTTAATCTGCTGGTATTCCGTAAAACCCTTACGAATGAACTGCAAATTTTCAGAGAGCTCTTGTGGGATCAGGATGGTGGCCACCACAAATCCAATGGCTTCATCGGGCTGCACCCCAAAAGGAATAGTTCCCATGGTTTTGATAAACTCACCGGAGGGTATGGTTTGCGAAATGGATCGAATTCCGTCTGAAGGCAATTCTTTTTTGATATCTTCAGCCGAAATGATGCCGAAATACTCGTTTTCAAGCTTGGAGGCCAAGGCAAAGGTCAGACGCTCAGCATTGGGGGCATAGACTTCGACGGCGTCCAGATTAAATTCTCGCTGGACGATACGAATATAATGTGAAAGGGCTTTGCGGTTTTTGGAGTCCAGCAAATTTTTGTTTTTAATCTGGTAGGATATGCGTTCAAGGAAAAACTTATTGTTCTCCTCGGTTCGACTGTAGAGACGACCGCCCACCCACAATGAATTGTCGAGCGCCTGTTCAACCGGCACATTAAACCAGAACTCAATGCTGGTGGTAATAAAATTCAACGCAAAGAAAAATAAGACAATCGTCGGCAAAAGGGTCAGAGAGACAAATGCGATCACCAGCTTGGTTCTGATTTTAGCGCCCAGGACGTTTCGCCGGCGGTCATAGATCAATTTTACCAGGTTTCGAAAAACCAGATAGATCATTAAAATCAGCAGCAACAAATTGATGTTGATCAGAATAAACATCAACACCGTATTCGAGACGGCGATATCAGCCCCGAATTTAATGATTCGGCTTTCGACCAACGTCAGAAGAGCTACCACAAACAGGATCACCAAGATCAGAATAAGCTCACGCTTACGCCGTTTGCGCTCTTTTTCCGAAAGTGAAGATTTTCTTTTAAACCTGGGCCTTTTCATGGCTTTCGGGGTGGACAGATTTTTACCTGAATTTTGCACGAGTCGGAGGCTTTCATCTGCAAGGCATTTAAGGGCGAAGTCGCAGTGTACTACTTCGAGCCCTTAACCCGCCCGCCTCGCCTGCCCTCGGCCATGAGCTACTTTCGGCCTGAGCTCAAGTCGAAGGCGGGCCGAATAGAGCGGCTCGCAATGGCGGGCGTGGTAACGCAGCAAATGTAAGCCTCCGGCCCGCCGCGTTGTCTTCAGGGTGAAAATTAACGCGATATAATGATTTTTATCCTTTAAAGCTGATTGATATTTTGAGTAATTTCTATAATTTGTATAGCCGGCTGTCATTAAAATCTAATAAGAACTTCGCATTAATTTTCATGCAAAATTCAGGTATTAACAGGCTGCAATCAAAAAGTGAAATCGATGGTGTACCAATCCGTCTCGAAATCCCATAAAGACACAAAAAACAGAATATAATGCAGATATAGAGGAAGGGTTTTCTTGCTAACTTCAGCTTTCACTCTCAGTTGGTATTGTTCGCCTTTTTCGAGCCTGTTTAATGGAATTATTTTTAAACTATCGATTTCTGTCATCCAATTCTTTGCTTCATCGAATGATTTGGTAACTTCGGGATTATTGTCTTTCCAGGAACGGGTGACAGTGAACTCTTTTTTAAGATTATCGTAAATGATCGTGTGTGTGACCTCTAAATCGGCAATATCTTTATCAAACCATAAACTGCGCACACGATTCAGTTTGGCAAAAAAAGAAAATGTGGAAGGCGCACCGCTTAAGATGGCCTGCTTCATTTCTTCCCGGAATGCGCCTTCAAGATTTAAAAAGAGCAGCAGGTCATCCTGGGTATTGGAGACAGTGATATTGGTCAGGGTTGCATCCTGAGCATAGCCTGCCTGGGATGCAATGAGCAGTAATCCCAGAATCAGAAGAAAGACGGATTTTGTCCGTTTAAGCAGCGCAATCATTTGAAAAAACGATCAATTTTATAGTCTGCGGCTCGCATCTTTACCCATAAGCGCATCGTGTTGATAAATGAGCATTCGATATGCTGCTCAATATTGCACCCGGCACTTCATATCAGCCTGTTTGGACGTATGATAAATTTAATTCTCTTATTAATTCTCATGCAGAATACAAGTGATACTTGTATTTTGCACGGGTTGGAGGCTTTCATCTGCAAGGCACTTCAGGGCGAAGCGATAGTGATCTATGCTTCGCTATGAATAACGCAGCAGATGGAAGCCTCCGGCTCGCCCAACGGGTGAGAATTAATAAGATTAAATGATATTTATCCTTTTTTTGGTAAAACCCAATTTGGCTTCTTTATGGTCATTGGCAAGCTTGCTTTAATTAATATAAATTTAATTCTCTTATTAATTCTCATGCAGAATACAAGTATTAAATAGCCGAAACCCATTTAAATAGCAAGTGATTTTGGTTTTCTTCAGCGTGTCTTACCTGCATCAATCCTTGTTTGCAAGGGATTGACGCAGTGTCAACAAAAGGATTGTCGCCGACAGTTAGATTTGCTATAGCTTCCAGCAGTCTATAATCGGCTGTTGGGCCAAACCGGTTACCCCAAAACCAGGGAGGAAGCCGTTGCTTGCCAAAGTCCTCAGCAGTGCCGTTCTGGGAATCGATGCCTATCCGGTTGAGGTGGAGGTTGACATCACTTCCGGTTTGCCGACCTTCACAACCGTCGGTCTGCCGGAAGCCGCCGTCAAAGAGAGCAAAGAACGGGTTAAATCGGCGGTCAACAACTCCGGGTATCGCTTTCCAGCCGATCGTATAACAGTTAATCTGGCGCCGGCGGATATTAAGAAGGAAGGCACTGGATTTGACCTACCGATTGCGCTGGGCATTTTAGCCGCCACCGGCATTATTCCCCAAGATCAGCTTTCCCGCTATCTCATATTGGGCGAACTCTCATTAGACGGGCGCATCAAGCCGGTCAAAGGATCCTTACCCATGGCGCTGGCCGCCAAAGCAGCCGGCTATCCAGCCATCATCGTGCCTTCTGAGAATAAAGCAGAAGCCGCGGTGGTCCAAGGTATTGAGGTTTTAGCAGCGAACACGCTGTCTGAAATGGTGGGATTTTTGCGGGGGTTTACGCAGATCCCATCAGAACCGATCGCTATTGATCAGCTATTCGCATGCGACAGTCACTACGCCATCGATTATGCCGAGGTTATGGGCCAGGAACATGCCAAGCGGGCCCTGGAAATCGCCGCCGCCGGTGGCCATAATCTGGTGATGATCGGCCCGCCGGGTTCCGGCAAAACCATGCTGGCCAAACGCCTGCCGACTATACTAATTTAATAGATTACTTGTCTAAGCTTCAAGTCTTTAGCCTCCCAGAATTGTATAACTAACCAGTATTAATACATATTTGATTTAAAAGTCGGGAAAATGCCCGGCTATTTTTTTTGGTAAAATCCTGCTTTTTTTGACACCGTTTTTTTCTCTGCATAAGATTCTGGTGAGTTCTAAATTCCAAAATCCCAAAACCGAAAGGAGGTGAAAATTATGACCGAAGCTTATTTTGCCAAAAGGGATGAATTCCAAATTAAAAAACCCCGAAGGCAGAAAGGAAAGCAAAATCCTAAAAGACGCCGTCGTATCGTTCGTAAAACAAAAGGAATTTGCTTTACGGAGATCGAGTATGATGACGGGGAGATAATAGGGATAAAAAATAAAGATTAGCCCACCCCACCCGACGATCTTGAGCATCACGATTGGGGGGATAGGGACTCGAGCCTGATAAGGCGGCAATCCTCGGCCCCTTCCCCCTATTAATTTTATTAAATGGTAACTGTTGTTGGAAAGGGGAACATCATAATGGATCTTGACCAGGACGCGCAAGAACTCAAACGACGCAGGCGCGAGGCCCTGATACGACAGACTCGTCAGAGCCTTGAAACTCATCGGGAAAATAAAAGAAGGCGAGCCAAGGAGAGGGCGAAATGGAAGAGCAAAAAGCCCAGAGTTGAGAAGAAAACACAGTTGCAAAAATCCGATTGGGATCGTTACTTTTATTTCAACAAAGAATTACTAATAGATGAGGGCCATTTTGCCATGTGGTCTAAAAATGCCCAGTCAGTTTATGTGACCATTGCCACCTACATAAATTACAAAACAGGTGAGGGATTCCCATCGATAAAAACGATCAGCCGATCGGCGGGGTATTCTGAAAACATGGTGCTTAAAGCGATAAAGGAGTTGGAGGGTTATTGGGAGAATGAAGATTGGCCGGAAATATTCTCTGTGAAACGAAAATACCGCAAAACATCAACCGGTCATTGGGTGAATCAATATCAGATGCATTTGCCCAGGAAAAACGACAGAGCGGGCAATTTTCCCATTTACCGGATTTTGCTCACAAGTGGAGTCTGGGCGAATCTGCTCCCAACCGCGCGGGCTCTTTACATAGCAGCCAGGGCGGGGGCGACGACAAATAATTTCGTCCAAAACTACAGTGAACTGGAAGAAGAATTTCTGGATGATTCGGAATTTCAGGAAGTCTGGATCGGACGGAAATACGATATCTGTTTCAGGAGTCAAGCCGCCCTGGCAAGATCGGTTGGGGTAAGTGTCGATTCAGTGAAAAGTGCACTAGATAATCTGAAGAAAAATGGATTGATTGAATGGGGAGAAATAAATGGCAAAAGTTGTTTGAAGGTATTCCTGCGCCCTAAATATATAGAGGACACGAATATACCGGCTTGGCTAAATCATTATTATAAAGAGATCGAAAACATCGGAAAAAGTTAAGTGCACAGAGAGAAACCTCGGAAAAAGTTAAGTGCAGTATAGGAAAAAGTTAAGTCTAAATAAGTATTAAGTTTTATATAAATAAGGCAAGAACTGGGAGTTCTTGCCAGTTTTTTTATTTTTTTTTAAAAGATCCGCTCTCCAGGAATAATTCAAAACCCACGTCCAGGAATAAATGTAAAAAATATAGCCTCCAGATACTTACCGGGGGCTTGCAGCCCAAAGGGTTTGTAAGTCGGCCCAGTAGTTCAGGAATGGATAAAAACATCAATAAATCCCACCCACGCTTTCAAATTAGCTTGCATTTTAGATTGCCAAAGGAAATGTGAAATAAACTTATTGGTGATTTAAAGATTCGATTTAGGCACGAAACATACAATTTCAAAACTTTCAAAATGATCAAGATTTGCACATACAATATACAATTGAAATTCACCGGTAATGGCTTTTGGGGAATCAAAGTAACACTTCATGACCTCAGATTGGATCGTGACAATTACAAGTTTCAATAGCTTGCAAATTTTTATCTTTAGCCAAAGCTTAATTTTTCCACAACCTGTGAAAACTGCCTCATAATATTCTGCATAACTTATCATAATTTTTTGTAATTCAATAGTCCAATTAAATATCCATCTATTTAAAATCATTTCAGATTTACATTTATTGCAATATTTGGCCTTTATTTTGCACAGTAATTTAAGCAAATATATTTTACTGCTACCTAACTTCAAGATCAGAATAAAAAACCATATGACAGATTGGCAGTCCAAAGGTTATAATAATACACGGGAGTTTGCGGTGGCTTAAAATATGCTTCTCGGATGTACGTGCATCTTTTCAACTGGAATGTTTCACCTTCATAAGGATGGGCGGGGATCCGGTGAAAATAACGGCATCTAAGGGAGCTTTGAAGAGAGGTGGTTCAAAAAGAGCCACCTCTATTTTTATTGTGGATTGAAAACCAAATTTTGCTCAAGACGGCTGTTACATGATATAATTCCTTGCGATATTCGTAACGTATCTGTAAAGTTGCTACAGTGCATGTATCTCATAATAGCAGTAATTGGGTACAAACTTTCGTTGAGAGCTTAATTGAACAAAAAATCGAAATTGAGTCACATGCAAATGGATTTGAAGAATAACATCGCTAAAGAAAAACGATCCGAACCCAGACGAGCGAAACTAAGAAATTATTGTATTGAGATTAAGTTTATCGGCAAACCAATTTATCAATTTAGAGTTATAAATGTAACCACCAATGGCGCAGGGCTTCTGATAAAAGATGATTCTGCTTTTTTGAAAATGATTGAAGTCGGCCAGATTATGGAGGCTAATTTTATTTCTCCTGAAGGAGTGGCTCCTTCTGGCCTGCACAAGGCAGAAATTAAGCATATCACGAAGCTCGACAAGCAAGAGCACAGGGGTCATCAACTGGTTGGACTATCAATACTGAAAAAATTGGATACTTTTTAGATTTTGCTCTTACTCTCTATAAATCTTTCCATCAACCTCAACAGAAATATTCAGAT
>JASFIV010000133.1:0-12436 GCA_050122475.1 Desulfobacterales bacterium
TTGGGCCCGTATGGTCTCTTCGACCGATTGCCATCTGTGGGGATCAAAAACGTAATCATAGTGGCTGAGAATATATTGATAGATACGCCTGACTTTATCGGGATATCTTGAGATGGCGTTTGTTCTAAGCACCGCATTGATACCCGCCACCGATGCGGGATCGATTAAATTCTGGATTGCGGTGCTGCCGTTATCTATGTCGACAATAAATTCACAGGAAACATAGGCTGTTGAATAATGGGCACTAATTTGATCCATATTTTCTTTGACAAAGTCTGCATAAAGCTCAAAATGTCGTTTTGCTTCCGGGATAATGCTTTCTGCCGGTATCTTTTCCCGCTGAACAGCGGCGCAGCCCAAAAGAAAAAAGACCCAGAGTAGACCGATTGTTATGACTTTGCCTCTCATTGGTCGCGGCAATTTTCGGCTTTGAAATATGAATGAATCTGTGGGCATTGCGTTTAGGATTCAGCGTCCGATTTCAATTGAACTTCAATCGCTTCGATATCGATGCTCACCAGGGTCACGAGACGCCGCGGCGATCCGTCTTTTTTGCGCGGAAATACCCGCCGGCGAGTTGGAAACGGTATGCCGTTCACTTCTTTGTGATCCCAGCTGTAATGGGCCGCTTTGGCAAAATTTCCAAAAACCAGGGCGGTATAATCATGGCGCTTGAGCAGGCCCCCGGCATCAAAGTAAAACGTTTGCTCCGGGGAATGCGTTAATAAATCAGGCGGAAAGATGGCCTGCAGTCGTTGCCAGGTCTCATTGTTTTCCTGCCAGGGCGGCAATTCCTGCAATTGAATTTCGGGCCGGCATAGCAAAAAGGGCGTCGTCAGATAATTCCACAGGGCATAGCCGGCAAAATGAAGGGCATCCAGATGGTCCCACCAGATTTTGTGACGCAGATCGCTGAAAGCACTGCGGGCATTGCGGCGCTCCTGAACGCATTCACCAGTTTCCGTTTCAATACGCACTGCGTCGCCGGAAAAGATGCCCTGCATACCGGCTCTGGGGTGCGGTATGATCCGGACGTGCGGCTCTCGGGCACGGATATGGGCTTGATAATCCTTTAAGGCACCGAATTTAAAGCGCAACGGCAGCGCCACCCCGCCGGTTTTGGCATGCATGGTTATTTTTTCAACTGCAGACCAGAGGTCCATTCCTCCGTGGCGCTCGATTACCCGGTCGATTAACGCTTGCGCTTTGTTGTCTTGAGTCATGACCTATGGTTTGTCGGTTGTATCCTTTCGCAGATGCGCAAAACCTTCGAGGAGGCTCAGTCCAATCAGAAGCAGAACCAGAAACCAAAGCAGTATTTGACCTCTCAAAGGAAGGCCTAATGTATCGGATAAAAGCCAGATTGCCAGCACGCCTCCGCCACAAAGATTTATGGCGATGGCACCCCCCAGGCCTAACCCGCTAAAACGGCTGGATTTCCAATAGCACTCCATCAGCAGGGCCAGCCCAATGCCGAAAAGCACCCCGCCCAGAATCGTCGCGTAAAAAGCGGGGACCTCCATCGGTATTCCCAAAGCCCTTACCAGTCCGGTTGGAAACGCCATCAGCAGGATTCCTAAAATGAGATTGATGGCAGCGTCCACTTTGAGCAGAAAGGTGTGTTTCATCCTTTATCCAGGGAAGGTCAGGGTCACCCGTTCTCCTTTATTTTTGGATTTCATATTGATCTTAAGCTCGATGCTGTCTTCACGAATACCCAATGCCAGAGGCGATTTGCCTTTTTTGCCTTCAATGTGAGTGATTTCGCGCACTGCGCTCATAATCTTCTTACCAATTTTAGAACCCGGCGATGGCAGTTCGGATTCACGGTATTGGGCGGTCACCTTGATTTTCCCATTCTTTGAGCGACGGATGGAAATCTCTTTGGCATTATTGTTGACACCATGCAGCGCGGCCAGGGCCAGCCATTTTTCCGCGGCTTCGCCCTGATCGCTGTCTCCCTTGATTTCAGACATTTCCTTCAGCGGATCTGTCGTGGCATAACAATCGCACATTTCCTGGACCTTTAAATGTAAACTCCGCTTCTCTTTCATAATTAAGTCCTCCTTTGGCAAGGAATGCCAAAATAATTTTGGGTTAACGCTAAATTATACACGATTTAATAAAATTCAAGACGACTTTGAGCGGCACTTTTATGAAATCCGGGCAAGAATCCAGCTGCATTGGAGCAAACCGGAGCGGAGCGCTAAAACGATTCTTCAGAAGTAAAATCCGGCGTGGATGAGGGTCTGACATCGTCAAATACTTCCTGATAGGCAACTGCCAGAATACAGATCTGAATGGGGATGGTCAGAACGACACCAATGCCGAAGGCAAGCGCACCGATGCTGCCGATGATGCTGGCGATGGCTGCCAGACCCAAAAAAGGCCAGAAATTGGTTTTTACCGTCTGGATGCTCAACTGGGAAGCCGGCCAGAAATCCATCTGCCTGTCGACAATTAAATAAAGTCCAAACATCAAGAAGGCCTGGGCCGCGTAAACGAAAAATAGGGAAAGCAATTGCCCGATGATCGGAAACCACCCCAGCAAAAGGGACCCAATCAGGATGGCGATCCCCCAGATGAGTGTAAACAGAAATGAATTTAAAAAATAGCTGAACCCTTTGAAAACAGCACCGGCCTCCGGTTTGGGCTCCGTCTTGCGCAAGAGTTGAAGTGCAATAATGATCAAACCCGCAATCATGGGTCCGGTCAGGATACCGATGCTGACGGTGCTCAATACCAGTGCAATCAGCGCGGCCAGGACCAGTGTGGTGAAATTATTCTTATATAAATTGAATCCGGCTTCAATCCATTCCCCCAGTTTGACTTGTGTCTTTTGCATTATCTCCGTCCTTTCCTCTTGCTACCGGCTGTCTTAGAGAAGCAACTCAAATTTCTGTTCCTTTATGGTTTGACCCCACTGTTCGACTTCGTGGGCTTCTCTTAACTGGAAATCATGGCGCTCGTAAAGCCGGCGGGCCGGATCCAGGCCCTCGAAGGTCCACAAAAATATTTTTGGATATCCTTTTTCTTTACAAAATTTAACCGCCAGCGCGATCAAACGGCTGCCCAGGCCGACACCCTGAAATTTGGGATCGACGATAAACCAGCGCAGCCGGGCACCGTCAGTCATGGCATGGTCACCATCGATGGCAACAGCGCCGGCAAATTTACCGTCGGCTGTGGCCACCCATAGGCCGTCCCGGTGTGCATCAAATTTACTGACAAAAATGGAAAGCTCCCTGCCCACCTGAGTTTCAAAGGACACATTAAATCCCCAGTGTTCGTGGTAGTAGACGGCATGGAGCTCGGTAATTTTGCCCACCACCCCCGGATAATACCCCTGAATTTTTATTTCTGGCATTCTTATACTCTTATCGACATTTTATACTATTGGAAGCTATCTAAAAAAACAATCCACTCCGTAATGAGCTTTTCCGGTTGCCAGCCAAAGGTCCCCGTGAAACGGGATTAAGCCCGTTGAGCCCGTAAAAAAAAGAAAATATCTGATTCTCCACTCATTACCGGCCAGCCGGCTAACGGGTAAAGGGCTCAACCCTATGTCCATTTTTAGATTCACTGCTAAGGCCTACTTGGAATAACAGGTCTCCTGCGCCTGAACGTATCCAACCACTGCCCGGCACCCACCAGGGATATCAAGGCATCATCCAGGGCACCCAGAATCGGAATACTGTCAGGCAAAAGATCGATGGGTGAAATCAACCAGAGAATGACCAGCCCGGTGATCAAAATTTTACGTATCCAGATCGCAATTTCATCAAAAATCGAATCAATTTTAAAAATATCGCGGTGCGGTATCAGAAAGAAACCGCGTTCATCACCATGCAATTGCAGGACACGGTGTTCTCTGACCAGACGTTGGGATATGGTCTGAGCGATGCCCCGGATGGTCGACGGGTCGAATTCGATGTATTGGCGTTGGACCACGGCCAATACCCCATCTTCAGTAACATATCCATCTTCAGCAGCCCGTTTTGATATGCGTAAGCTGCATGTCAATTCAGCGCGATCGTCAACGGCATGCAGCCGCTGGAGGATGTTTTGTTGACCGACCAGGGTTGCATAATGGCTGTATTGAAGCACAATTCCAACAATCATTGCAAGGCAACCGATGCCGAATAAAATGGAAGGTCGCGGATCATGCGACAGCGTCTGCATCGCTGGAATCAAAAACGCCACCACAATCAGCGCGAATCGACGGCTGGATTTTTGCTGGGTAAACGCAATCGCTGTGAAAAGAATGAGCAGCAAGATTGCGGGATTACGAAAGATATCCTGGATCCAGAGCGGCAAAACGCTCCCAAAGCCGATTTCGTCTTTGACATGCGATACATAATCCTTGAGTTGGCCTAAAAAGCCATAGGAAGCTTCCGGCACCGGCGGGAGCCCGGCAATGCGTCCGATCAGCAACGTCAGGGGGATGATCAGAAGGAATTGGAGAATAAGATTGATGCCGCTGGGACGACCCAGCAAATAGCTTTCCCAGCAGAATCCAGCCACGATGAGAAATGCCAGAATCCCCACAAAAATGCCCTGGTTGTACGTAAACTGACGGTCGCCATACCAGGGATCCTGACCCATCAAAGCAATGGCGGCAATGTAACACAGCGCCACCCCGATCCATTTGGGATCATAAATCCCAGCTACACCGGATCTCAGGGCGCCGCCTGTAGCTGGTGCCGGGCCGGCTTTATCTGAAGATTTTGCGGATTCCGTCATAGCGCTTCTGTGTTTTTCAGTTCCCGTTGCAGTTTTTTAAGTTCAACAACCAGTGCTTTGCGTCGTTGCTTCATTCCCTGGATGACCTGCTGACCCTCAAACCAGTACCAGCGATCCAGGATATGGTTATAGATGTCTATTTTGAGAACTTTGGCTTCTTTAAGGTTGATAAGCTCATCCTGTTCCAGGATATTCAACGCCTTGTCCCGGTACACCACATCAGGGTGTTTGTCTTCTCTATAGCCGCCCAGTCGCCAGATCAATACGAACAACCGCGCCTGTTGAAGACGTAACTTTTGATAAAGATTCTCTAATAAGCCTCTTTGTTCCGGTGAGTTTTCTACTTTTTGACGGGCCCTGAGGGCCTTTCCGGCACGCTCGATTTGCTGGACGAGAGTCTCGGCTTCAAGCCGAAAATCCTGACGCATATCACTGGTAAACGACCGCATGGGCACAACAGCCGCCAGGAAGGCGTGGGCCGCATAATAATTGGCAAATGGATCTTCCGGTAAAACTTCCAGGTAGGACTGGGTGGCCGTCTTAAGGGACGGTGCCTTTCCGGCGTCGGCCAGCAATTCCCAATACCGGTAGTGAACCATGTGCCAGTTTTCCCAGTCTTTTTGGGGTACCTGTGCCAGGTTTCTCTCGGCCACCTGAATGGCTTCAGTAAGTTTGCCCTCTTGAAAATACAGCTGATCCATTTCCAGCAGCGTTTTTAGCCACGGTTGATCGGGTTTAAACATATTTCCGCTGATGGGGTCACCGATTGTCATCGTCCCGAGTTCCTGTGCCTGGGGCTTGAAAAATCGGTCGAGTGGGAAAAGAAAAGCCACCAGAACGGCGGCGATGATCACAAGGCTCAATTGAAGCAATTTTTGTGCGGTGGAAGTTTCATAAGACCCGATGGCCAGCTCGATGGAAAGGGGATGAAAACCCTCGTCGCGGGCAATGGCCATTTTTTCATCAAGCTGGATAGAATCGCTGGGAGGTAATACGCCGGGTGCACCCTGGATCTCAGCGCCTTGCGGCACAGAAGCCGGCGATGAATCTGATAGCGCCGGCAATTTCGAGTTATTCGGTTCTGAACCCATTTTCAGAATATAACTTATTATCGAGGTCTTTCAAAGTATTGATTCAATTACAGAATTGACCCCCTTTGTTCACAACCTGAAATGGAGACATAACGGAAAGTTGGAATATGGGGTTTTATCCCAATTTGTTTAAAATGCCTGTTGACCGGATTTAGCCTTTTTTTGCTCCCTTTTTTCTTTCTCGGTCATTTCCTGTTCGAGCAGCGCCTGGATGTTTTCAACGAAAAAAATACGGATTTGATATTCCGGATTGCCAAACTGGTCCGGGACGAGGGATACGATAAAGACGTCCTTATTTTTTTGCCAGTACATTGATTGGCCGTTTCTATTTGTCCAGTCAATCAGCCGGGGGTCGCCGTATTTGGTCTTGAGGGTTTGAACGACATTGGCCTCATCTTCTTTGAAGTCGATTTTAAACAGCAAGGGAAGCTGGGTGTAGTTTGAAAAGATCAGTTCGACATAATCAAATGGCAGATTTTTTTTACGGGCGTAGCGATACATGAGCTTTAAGATGTTATGGTCGACGCGGGCCCGGGTGGGTGGATTTAATTGGATGTTCAGGGTGTGTAAGGCCGGAAAATGTTCTTGCAGAAAGCCGTAATAATTAATTTCTAAATCGAGCAGACTTCGTTTTGCGATGGCGTCATTTCCCAGTTGTCGATTCAAATCTTTGCGGACGCTATCGGAAAAGCGCGAGCTTTTACCCAATTCGAAAAATGTGAAGCTTTCAGATGGCTCCTGGACTTTCTGGTCTGTGGTAGGTTCCTTTTTTTCTCCGCAGCCGGAAAGCATCAAAAGTGGCAATGCGAGCACCAGCGCGTATAGAATGCTTAAGTACGTGTGATGTTGTTTATTTTGTTCTGGTGCCATGAGCCCCCGACAAAATTCTTATTTATAATATAAGCATATTATAGAATTGAAACGTCACCCGTCAATACTCCCCTGCATTTTCTCTTGTTTTGGGTAAAATGTCTCCCATGTGAAAGGGGAACGAACCGGTAGGCTTGTCTTTAAAGTACTGCCGCAGGGTGGCTTCGATCACGGTGAAAGCGATTTCATCCCAGGGGATCTTGCTTTCCGAAAAAAAGCGCACGTCACTGCTTTCGCTGCCGGCCGCGATACGGCTGTCGATCATGCGGGCGCGAAACATTACATATATCTGGCTGACATAGCTGATATTATACAGCGCATAGGGCGCTATGATTTCGATTCGGGCTCCGGCTTCTTCCAGCGTTTCGCGCTGCGCACCCTGCTCAACAGTTTCGCCGTTTTCCAGATAGCCCGCCGGCAAAGTCCACTTGCCGAGCATCGGCTCGATGGCCCGCCGGCAGAGTAAAATTTTGTCATCCATTTCCGGTATGCACCCGACCACCACCTTGGGATTTTCGTAGTGGATGGTGCCGCACGTTGCGCACACATGGCGTGGGCGATCATCACCGGGAGGAGTTCCCAATTTTACGGTATTACCGCAGTTGCTGCAAAAATTCATGGTCGAACATCTCACAGGTTATTGATTATTATCCAGAATGCAATCATCATTTCGGATACTAGAAAATGGAGTAATGGAATATTGGAATGGTGGAACATTGAGATGAAATTAAAGCATCAAATTTGAATTCGTTCTAATTTTTCAGAACCCATTATTCCAACATTCCATTTCTTTTCCATTCCAAATACGAATTTGCCCTGCATAATTGGCTTCAGCAACGAATTTCTTAATCACCGGTTATTGTTCCAGATCCAGCATCAGGTAATCCGCCTCATTCGAGCTGATGGTTTCGCGATCGATACCACCGGTCACTTCCGGTAAAATGACCGCATAAGGCACTTTTGAGCGTATGTGGATTTGCCGTGGCACGGCACCTTTCTGGGCATGACCCACACCGGTCAGGATTATCACTACGGCATTCGGATTTTTTTCCAGGTAGTTCAGAGAATAAACGGCCATCGCCGTGTCCCAGACCATCTGAGCTTCGCAGAAATAGATGAAATTCAGCTGGCCGTGGCCGTGGCCGCCGAAGGCTTGCCGGATGTAGTTCATATATTGCTGATCCACCACACAGCTGACCTCGGCCAGTTGTCCCTTTTGTTCCGGCGTTAATGACTTAAAGCCATTGCGGGATACCTTGCGGGTGATTTCCCGCGGAACATTCAGCCCGATCATCGGAATTTTGTGGTCACGGGCATACTCAAAGATCATGCTATATGTCTGCCAGGGAAAATTCCAGTTATCGTAATAGATTTTTTCGAAGCTTTGCGCATCGATTTCACCGGCCACCCATCGATCCAGAGCCGGCTGGCTCTGGTGGCGAAACATCTCCAGGCCGATGGCCACCTCGAGGCCCGCCTCTTTGAGCGCCTGGATGACGGCCAACTGTGCCTTGTGATGGGCTACCTTATTGTGATGTTCACCGACCAGGACAATCCGGCTTTTTTTCAATTCGGAAACCGCCTGGGAAAGCGGCAATTCCGTCTTGCGGTTAAGGTCCAGCAGGCGGTAATTTCCGCTGTCAGATCCGGCCGCGCAACTGGTGCTGAATAAAAATGCGGTTACTGAAGCGATGATGATCTGTTTTAACATATGCATTGTCCTCATTATCTATCTGAAAATGATTTATAGAGCCCTGCGCTTAGGTCGTCAAAAGACACTCACATCGCGATCTTGTCCAGAGGTTTGCGATTTTGCGCTGCTGCCATGGCGCCAGCGATATTCAAGCGGCGATCCTTCGGTCGACCAAAAGCCCTTATCACGGTTTGCTCCCCCCTGGAATGCTAAATAGCTGTACTTGCCGTAATGGGTCACCTTGCGGGCGACTTCTTGGGCATGTGCAGCCGACAAAGGCAGAAACAAGGCCGTCACCCGGTCTTTGTGGTGCGGGTGGGCAAATACCCCGAAAAATACGTCCGTTGCGCGCTCATAGGTTATTCGGTTTAACGTAAATGATGTTGGCTTGATGGCAACCTGGCCGGGCAATTTGTCAAGCAATTCCTTTCGGTCTGGATAACCGACCATCAATATATCATTTCTACGCAGGTCTATTGAATCGACGGTGTTTTCTTGAACGATTTTATACTGTTTGACGCCCAGAGAGCGCAACAATATTCGGGTGGCGCTTTCAATATCCGGCTCAAGCTGATCTGACAGCAAAACCAGCAGCGAGCGCGAACTTTTTAACGAATTAATGGCCGGGGGAATTTCATCCGGAAAAAGTTGCCGGAAAATATCCGTATCCGGATCCGCCTTAAGCGTAAGTGGCATGGAATTGCTGACGATCCGGAAAGGTGTTTCTTTATCCGTCACCCGGATGGTTTGCGAGATGGTCTGATCATGGTTTTGTAGCGCCAGATCCAGCTCAAAGCTGAAATCAGGATCCTGTTGAACAATAAGCCCTTCGATTATCCAGGTGTCGCCGTTCTGTCGTGACCGAACCGCATCCAAATGGAATTGGGGTGCGCCTTTGCGGAATACCCATTGATCAAAAAAGTCCGCCAGCGAGCGTTGGGCACGGAACTCGAATGCCTTTTGCATGTCGCCCCAGGACGTTGTTTTAAAAAGACGATCCCGGTAAAGATCCTTAAGGGCTCCCCAGAACGCGTCCTCGCCCAGATGTCTGCGAAGCATATGGAACACCATGGCCCCCTTGCCATAGCCGATGGTTTTGGTGGTCGGATCATAGCGGCTCTGAAACTGATACAGCGCAAAATCCTGATCCGGTTTGACCAGGGTTGCGTAGTTTCGCAAAATTTGCTGTCGATATGTAAGAGCATCCTCACTGGATTTCATTTCCTTGTACAGGTAATCAGCCACATAGGTTGTTAATGCTTCGCTCCAGTTGCCGGACGCATAATCAACCAGCACCCCGTTACCCCACCAGCAGTGGGCGATTTCATGTCCCAGACTCGTATGGATGATAAACGGCAACCGCAATACCCTGCCGCCAATCAGGGTATAGGAGGGAAAGCCGTATCCGGTTGGAAAGAAATTTTCGACGACGGCAAACTTCTTAAATGGATAGGGGCCGAAAAGACCTTGATACAACTCCAGATATCTGGCTGTTGCCTCCAGGTAGGCCCCGGCCAGGTAATCGGTTTCCGCAAAGAAATAGGTTGCGGCGGTTATGTTACCCACCTTTTTCTGTCGCACGATATAGGGCCCGACCGAAAGGCTGAGGCCTCTGATGGGATCCTTGATCAGCCAGGTGGACAAGGACTTACCGTTTTGTGTTTGATGCCCTTGCAGTTGTCCGGCTGTCACGGCCAGCATGCCTTCGGGCGCGATAACCTCTAAAATATAAGTAGAATGACCATCGGCCCATTGGGGGTACCAGCCGGAGCCGGCAAGCAAAAAACTGCCGCGCTCGGAGATCGTGGCACTGACGCCGTACCCGGGATTGTCGGCATTTACCGGACGGACAGGAGCGGGATCGTCAAAGACGGCCGTATAGCCAATGCTGATCTGAATTTCCGAATTTGGGTTGCCGGAACGCAAATCCACCTGCAGCAGACCTTCTTCAAAGTCGAACTTGAGTGGCTTGCCGTTTTGAGTCACTTCGAGTTGTTTGGCGCGGGGTGTAAGCTTAAACCTTAATCTGTCACCGGGGCCCTCATCAAACGTTATCCGATCCTGCACCTGCAGTCGGTGTTCGTTCGGAAGCAGCTCGACCTGAAGTCGATGTTGAGCACCGTTTTCAGCGGCTGGGGCTGAAGATATGCCCAAACCGAAAATGACGGCCAAAATAATACCGGCCGCAACGATCGCGCTGGGCAACCCCGTCAATGGTGCCTCATAGGCTGCTATACAGTTGAATTTCAGAAATGATGGTTTTTTCGATCGCATTTTCTGACTTCCTGCAAATGGTGCCGGCCTGAATGCTTTGAAAAATAATGAATTGCATGCATTTTTTCCCGGCAAATGTTTCCCAACAAATTAAGTATTCTGGCGAATATGTCAAAATACATGCAGCATTCAAACACGCCCTGCGACTACACGGTTTGGTTGAATTCCGGCCTGGCGCAGCGATAAGCATTTACCGTCGTGCTTTAATGCTTATATTTATGCGAAATCGACAGTTCTTGGGGGGAATATGGCAAAACAGCAAAAAGCGGATCAGGGTCAGTATGTTCGCAAGGAGACCTTTTTAATCGTATCGCTGCTGAGTTTGGCAGTGGGCTTTTTCGGCGGGGTCGTCTTTGCGGTTTATTTTGAATCCGATTCACGTGCTCCGGTCTCATCTGCGCCGCCTCAAATGGGGACACCTGCACCGGTGAGCTCCGATCGGATTTCCGCCCTCAAACGCCGGGCCGAGGCAGAACCCAATAATGCCGTCGCATGGATGGAACTGGGCAACGCTTACTTTGATTCCGATCAGCATCAAGCATCCATCAACGCCTACCGCAAATCGCTGGAGCTGGATTCCAATAATCCCAATGTCTGGACCGACATGGGCGTCATGTACCGGCGCAGCGGCAAGCCTGAAGAAGCCATCAAGGCCTTTGACCAGGCCATTGCCGTGGACCCCAAACACGAAGTTTCCCGCATGAACAAAGGCATTGTTCTGCTGCATGACCTCAATGATGCCAATGGCGCCATCAAGGCCTGGGAAGGGCTGCTGCAGGTCAATCCAATTGCGGTAGCGCCCAACGGCATTTCCATCGATCAGATGGTCACCCAGCTTAAAAAACAGCAGGCAGGAGGGACTAAAGCACAATAGGGATGCTGGAAAGCTATAAGGCTTGCAGAAAAATAATTAGGACACGGATACACACAGATGATCACAGATAAATAGTTTTAAAAATCATATAAAAAAATCTGAGTTTATCTGTGAAAATCTGTGTCCAAAAATTGCCGTCCTTCAAAGTCTGCCTATCCTCAGGCATTTTGCTATAAGGATTTTTGACGTTGAGCGTAGATTTGTTGTATTTCTTCTTCCGAGAAATGATAGCGCGTATTGCAGAAATGACAGCGCATCTCCAGTGGAAACGGGCCCTTATCGCGAATATCCTGCAATTGATCCACTGGCAGCATCATTAAAATACGGCGCAACCGTTCGGGGCTGCAATGACACATAAACTCGATGCGTTTATCGGCCAGAAATCGGGGTGAATATTTTTTAAATGCCGCCTGTATTATTGCTTCCGGTTCCTGCCCTTCCGTAAAGGTTTCACCCAAAGACGGAAACCGGACCACCAACTCTTCCAGCTCCGCAGCCAGGCTTTCATCGGCTCCGGGCATGGCCTGCAGGAATAGCCCGCCGGCGCCGGTCACCTCGCCTGCTTTATCGTATTTAATGCTCAGGTTAAATGCGGTCGGAATTTGTTCGGATGTCAGGTAATAATTGGCCAGATCCTGGGCAATGTTGCCGTACTGCAGGGCAATCTTGCTGGTAAACGGCTGCTTGGCATCTGCCATATTACGGATTACGGAAAGAAATCCGGCGCCAAAAAATGGGGAGAGATCAAAATTTTCCATGGGTTTATCGATCGGGATCGGCACGTTTTTCAAAAACCCGCGCACCTCGCCAAACGTATTGGCCTCCACCGTAAGGCCTTTGATCGGCCCCGAGCATTCGATTTTTAAACTGACACTCTCAATACCCTTTATA
>JASFIV010000134.1:0-12322 GCA_050122475.1 Desulfobacterales bacterium
GCGGTTTTGAAGCGCCGGATCGGACGGGCGATTTGCGAACCCACCGTAAAAGAGGGATTGAGGGTCGAATCCGGGTTCTGGAAAACCATCTGCATTTCTTTGATCAATTTCGTATCCCGCTCTGTGACCGGCTTGGTGGTATCGATCCCCATAAACTGCACCTCACCGTCGGTTACCGGCTCAAGGCCAATGAGCCCCTTGACCAGAGACGATTTGCCGCAGCCCGACTCCCCGACAACACCCAGCGTTCGCCCTTTTGCCACCCGGACACTGACGTCGTCCACCGCTTTGACGTATTTCTTTTCGCCCATGCCGAACAGGCTGACTACCGAGTTGGACTCCTGGGGATAGTAGACTTTGAGATGCTCAAAGCTCAACAGATCTTCCTGGGGAATTTCAGTCACCACCTGTTCTTCGGGTGCCTTTTTCCGTTTTTTGGTTCGGGCGCGATCCTTAATTTCTGCTGCATAGATGCAGCGGGCCACATGATCAGAGGTAATTTGCTCAAAGCCCGGGCGCGCTTTGCGGCAGTCTTCGGTGACATATTCGCAGCGGGGTGCAAAAATGCATTCGGTTTTGGAGCGCTCTGCCGGCGGCGGCACCCGGCCCCGGATGGGATGCAGCAGTGACTCCAGCTTGCTGTCCCCCAGCCGCGGCACACAGGCCAGCAACCCCATGGTGTAAGGGTGCCGCGGATCGCGGAAGATCTCAGTTAAGGGGCCACTTTCCACCATCTGGCCGGCATACATCACGCACAGATAGTCGCTGACCCGCGCGACCACCCCCAGGTTGTGGGTGATGAAAATATTGGCGGCATTGAAATCGTTTTTGAGCTCTTCCAGCAGGTCCAATACGGCCGCTTCAACGGTGACATCCAGGGCGGTTGTGGGTTCATCCATGATGATCAGGGCCGGGTTGTTGAGCATGGCCATGGCAATGACGACGCGCTGTTGCTGACCGCCTGAAATCTGGTGCGAATAACGCGTCATCACATTTTCGACATCCGGCATATTCACCCGCTTGAGCATATCAATCGATTTTTGCCAGGCGTCTTCATGAGAGATGTCTTTGTGGCAGGTCAGAACTTCAGCCAGTTGTTCGCCCAGTCTCACCGATGGGTTGAGCGCCTGCATGGGATCCTGAAACACCATGGAAATCCGGTCTCCCCGCAGTCGCTTGAGCTCTTCCTCAGATCGTCCCACCAGCTCCTCTCCCTGAAAACGGATACTGCCCTCCATGATTTTACCGTTGGGTCCCAGAAAATTGACGATCCCGAAGGCAATTGTGCTCTTGCCGCATCCAGATTCACCTACCAGGCCAACCGTTTCGCCCTGTCTGACTTTAAAGGAGACACCCTGTATGGCCTCGACATCGCCTTTGCGAGTTTCGTAGTTTATCTGGACATTATCGACGTCAAGAATGGTATCGTTTGTCGATGTGCTGGATTCTTGCATGGGTAGTTATCTGCCTTTCATTTGGGTGGTTAACATCCCGGTCACATATCTTTTATACTCAAGGTGTCAGGTGTCAGTGTTCAGGTTTCAGATTTTGTATATCTGGCACCTGACACCTGCTTTTCCGCCGCAGCCGTGGAGGCGAAGGAGGGAAACCGAATCGATATCAAACGGCGACGGACCACGGACCACTGACATGCCTATTGATACCGCATCGATTCCTCTCTGAGGCCATCGGCCAGCAGGTTCAATCCGACCACCAGAGAGGCGATGGCGATTGAAGGCCACAGGGCCGCCCACGGGCTGCCTTGCAGGATAAATTCGCGCCCCTTGGCCACCATGCTGCCCCAGTCCGGAGACGGTGGCGGTATCCCCAGGCCCAAAAAACCCAGGGTTCCCATGGCGAAAATGGCGTAACCCACCCGTAGCATCGCATCGATAATGATGGGGCCCCGGGCGTTGGGCAGAATTTCAAAAAACATGATGTGCCAGGGGTTTTCGCCCCGGGTCTCGGCCGCCCGGATATATTCCCTCGTGCGGATATCCAGCGTAAGGCTGCGCACCAGCCGGGCAATACCGGGGGTTCCGACAATGGTGATCGCTATGACCACATTGACGGCCGAAGCCCCCAGAGCGGCCATGATGATCATATACAGCAGTATGATGGGCACCGCCATCATGGCATCCAACAGGCGCATGATGATTTCATCGATCCACCCGCCGTAATACCCGCCGATCAGCCCGAGGGTCGCCCCGACAATCAGCGCCACAATCACCCCCCAGATCGCAGTTCCCCCGGGGATCCAGAAATTTTCCGTTATGGGCATGAGCACCAGCACCACGCGGGCGCCGTAAATCAGCCGCGACCACAGATCGCGTCCCAGTTCATCGGTGCCCAGGATGTGGGATGCGGATGGTCCCTGATTCGGCGCTTTCCAATCCTGCTCGAGCGGGCCGTAAGGGGTAAATAACGGCGCAAAAATCGCCACGATGACCCAGAACAGGACAATGGCGAGCCCAACCACTGCAATTTTGGATGCAAAAACGATCGAAAGCCCGGCCCAGAGGCGCTTAAAGAAACCGGGCTTTGCTTCTTCAACCTGTGCGGCAGCGGTTACTTCCTCAGCTGTTGCCATGATTTCTCCTCTACCGGATAAACCGGAAATCCGAAGCACGAAATTCGAAATTCGGATTTATATTCTTCGCCCAAAGGCTAAAAATATAGCGCATAAGATATAACATTAAGCATATCGGATGCGCGGATTCAAAAACGTGTAAATAATGTCGGCGAACAATTGCGTCAGGACGGCCACCGATACCAGAATCATCGCCCCGGCTTCCAGGGCGTTGATATCCTTGAACATGGCAGAATCCAGCAAATACTTGCCCAGACCGGGATAGCCGAAGACCACCTCTACGATCACGATGCCGCCCATCAGCCAGTTGACGTGCAGCATGATAACCGTGATCGGCGCCATCAAAGCGTTGCGCAAGGCATGCTTGAACACGATGCGCCAGTAGGGCAAGCCCTTGAGATAGGCCGTACGAATATATGGCGATTTCATGACCTCGACCATGCTGGCGCGCGTGATGCGCAAAATGTAGCCCAATTCGATCAGCGTCAACGTCAGCACGGGCAGGATCACCATATCGAGTCGTTCCCAGGGCGCCTTTTCGCCAATGACGGTGGCGCCCGGCAGCCAACCCAGCCAGACGGCGAAGATGAGAATCAGAAAGATACCGGTGGCAAACTCCGGGGTCACCGAAAACATCATGCCGCCGATCGAAAGCGCGCGATCCCGCAAGCTGCCCTCTTTCAAGCCGGCCAGAATGCCGAGAACCAGCGCCAGTGGCATGACGATGATAAAAGCGGTTCCGGCCAGAAACAGCGAATTGCGCAGGCGCGTCCAGATACTGTCGGAAACCGGCCGGCCCGTGCGAAAGGATTCACCGGGATCCCCCCGAATAAACCCCTTTTTCAGGGGGATATACTCCATAGCGCCGCCGGTACTCTTCTTCCACCCGGTGCCGATGATAAAGGTCCAGACCTCCTTGTCCGTCCCTTTTTCCCAGCGCACCACATGGTTGGCATCATCCACGCCCCAGAACTCGCTTTTGCCGGTTTCGTCGGTCTGCCATTGTTCGTTGTTTTTATAACGGGTGTCGACTCCCACGGATGCCAGCCGGGCAATGGCATACAGATCCTCTCCGTCAAGTTTCCAGCGCACCAGCGCGCCGTCATCGCGCACCGCCCACCACTCCTGGAAACCATCTTCAGTGGTGACGCGTTTCAAGGGCATCCCCACTTTGCCGGCGGCCGACCAGTCACTGCCGAAAAGCCAGTACCAGTACCGCACCCAAACGGGTTTATCCAGGCCCACCTGGGCCAGGAACGAGGCCTCCTGTTCCGGGGTGACAAAGGCGCCCAGGACATTGCGGGCCACATTGCCCGGTGAAGACTCGGTGATCAAAAAAACGGCCATCGATACCAGCACCATGGTCAGAAGGAGCAAAAGAATACGTCTAACAATAAATTTTGCCATGATTTACCCCGCAGTTTTCCAACCGGGATCGGAGTGAAAACACCCCGATTTTCATTATCGATCGTTATTTGTGGCAGGCTCAGGCGGATCGTAAAGACCGCCTGAGCCATTTGGGTTTTGTGTTATGCTAGCCAGGCATCATTGAAGGTAATGTACAGCGATGGAACACCCGACACGTTGGTGACATTTTTTCTCAGACAGTACCAGGCGTTTCTCCAGTAAGGAATGCCGATGGATCCGCGCTGCTGCTGGATATCTTCTAATTTGCAGAAGACCTTGCGGCGCTCGTCCACATTGATCAGTCCGTTGGCTTCTTTGAGCAGTTTGGAGAACTCATCGTCTGCCCAGCGGGTTTCGTTCCAGGGCACCGGTTTACCGGCATCGTCGTTGACGTAGGCCAGGTTCAGCACCATGGTGCCGATGGGACGGTGCATCCAGGGGGTGATTCCCAGATCGACCTCGGTCCATTTTTCCCAGTACTGGCTGGTGGGCATGGTCTGGATATTGATCCTGAAGCCGGCCGGGGCGGCATCCTGCTTGAGGACTTCCGCGTAGCGCACCACATCCGGCCAGGTGCCGACTGCCAGATTGATGTCGATCCCATCGGGATAACCCGCCTCCTTCAGCAGTTGTTTGGCCCGCTGGGGATCGTATTTGGGTATCGGCTTCTCGCAGTACTCGGGGTGCAGCTGATAGACGTGAAAATCCTGTCCCTGGAGACCCTCATTGAAATACACCAGCGACAGCAGTTTTTCGTGGTGCTGGCAGATCTTCAAGGCAGTGCGGACCTTATTGTTATCCCAGGGTTTGAGGTCGACCCGCATCCGCAGCACCCGGGTGGAGGCGCTGGTGACCGGTATCATGTTGATGTTGGGGTCTTTGTTCAGGGCCTGGTATACATCCACGCCGGCCACATCGCCGAGATCGACCATATCGACCTCGCCGGCCTTGATGGCGGCAATCTGGGGAGCCATCTCGGTGCCCATGTCAATGAATTCCATGCCGTCCATGTAGGGCAGCGGCTTGCCATCGGCGCCCTTTTGCCAGTAGTCTTTGCGCGCCTTGAGCACAGCCCGCTCACCCGGCAGATAGCTTTCGAGGGTGTAGGGGCCGGTGCCGACCGGGTTTTTGATGAAATCGCCGTCAAAGGTTTTGGCGTTCAAAACCAGGGCCGGGTAGTGGAAGAGGTGTTCGGGTATGGCGATTTCGGGTACCTTCAGATTGAGTCTGACCTTGTATTGATCGACCTTTTCGACACCTGAGAGGTCCATGTATTTTCCGATCAGGCCCAGCATGGAGGAACCCACGTCTTTGTTCATCCACTGCTGGATTGTAAAGATCACATCATCTGCGGTGAAGGTATCGCCGTTGTTCCACTTGACGCCCTGGCGCAGGTTCAGGGTCCAGGTCTTGAGATCATCGCTGACCTCCCAGTTTTTCAGCAGATAGGGATGGGTGATGTTTTTGCCATCGGTAAAGGTGAGGTATTCGGCGACCTGACGCCCCACCTGTGAGGGGGCCACCCATGAAAACTGGGCCGGATGGGTGATTTTCTGGACCTGTCCGGCGATCTTAAGGACCCCGCCACGCTTCGGCTCGGCGGCAAGAACTTTTTTGGGCCAGGTCAGGCCTGCCATTTGACTTGCCGCTACCGCAGACATTCCGAGTAATGTGGCATATCTCAGAAAATCACGGCGCGTGAGTTTCCCGTTGTCCATATCGACCTTTAGATCGTAAATGGCCGGGTGGAGTTTCTCCTTTTTGTCCATTTAGTCCTCCTTTCGTTGCATCCTTAGGTTGACAGTTGATGAGCAATATATTCAAATCCACTTGATATTATTCAATATCAACAGGATAAGAAAATGATGTTAAGCAGATTGCACGTTTAAATTTGGGATTTCTGTCGCTTTTTAAGGATTATGGTGAATTATTATTTGCTTATCAGCTTTATAACAATTCCAAATAGTTGAGAAGCGTTTAACTCTAGGCAGAACTAAGATGCAAAAAAACCGCTAAAATCAGCTTAAATATTATCGAGCAGTAAAAAATTGACGAATTCAAACCAACTAAGCAAGAGAAAATATAAATAAATAAATGAAATCCAATAAATAAATCGATTCCACCATAAAGAATCCATTCGGTGCTGTCAAGGTCAAATCTGATTTTTTGGGTATCTCCTGGGGGTGCATTATTTCAACTATGTGATGATAGGGATTTACAAGACCCAAGGATTGTGAAATCTGCATTCCTATAGATGATCTTTTCTTTTTTATAAAATATATTGACAATATATTTTAAATATTTAATAGTGACTGCCAAACCATAAGCCAAAAATATATAATCATGCCCAGAAAAATGAATCGGACAAAATCCCTGCCGCTCAGTGAAATTGCTTATCAGAGAATTAAAGAATTCATTGTCACATTAAAGCTGGGTCCTGGGGATCAAGTTGACGAAGACTGGGTCGCCAAAGAACTTTCTATCGGCCGCACGCCCATCCGCGAAGCCCTTTTTCGCTTGAACGCTGAAGGTCTGGTTGAGGTGGTTCACGGACGCGGGTTTTTCGTGCAGGATATATCGTTGAGTAATCTCAAAGATCTGTTTGAAACCATGCTGATCATGGAACGAGCGGCAGTGGCGCTGGCTGCCAGGCGGATTAAAAAAGACCAGATTGAGGATCTGCAGCGCATAAACCGCGACCTACGTCAAGCCTGGCTCGAAAAGAACTTTTTGAAAGTGACGTATTTGAACAGTCGGTTTCACCGCTTCATCTACAAAGCCACGGACAATTCATTTTTATTTTCATACCTGGACAATTTACAGAATCAATGCCAGCGACTGGCCTATATGTGTTTCAGCAAAGAGATGTCTTCATATGATATGCAGTCACATGCCGAGCTGTCTATCAAAGATCACCAGGTATTAATCGAACTGCTTGAGCAGGGCAACGACGTCGAAGCGGCAAACATGATCACTGAACATGTTAAGCTTTTCCAACGCCGCGTTCATCATTTTATTCTGCCTTCACTCGATATACTGGATGCGGCAATATCTTTACAAGAGGTTCAATCCTGATGGCAATGAGCGGTCGCGAACTGCACAACCAGCCCTATTTGAAGGTACTCAACACCGACCAGATTGAACAAATCCATCTGGCCACGCTGGCAGTTCTGGAGCACACCGGTATCCAGGTGACACATGCCCGGGCCCTGGAATTACTGGATGGTGCCGGTGCCAGTGTAGACGGAAACCGGGTCCGTTTACCTGCCCAGATGGTCGAGGAAGCCATAAACGCTGCGCCCTTCCACTTTACCTTGGGCCGGCGAGACGGTGAAATTGCATTCATGCTTGAGGACCATAAGAGCTGGTATGGCGCCGGCCTGGATTGCATGGAGTATTTGGACCCTATTACCGATGACCGTCGCCTCTTTACCAGCGAGGATTGTCGAGTCACCGCCACAATTGCAAATGCCCTGCCCAACTATTCCTGGTCTATGTTGTTGGGTTTCGCCGCTGATGCTCCCGTCGACATCGCTAACCGGGTGGCCGCACGGCAGGCCCTGACCTATTGTGAGAAACCGCTGTTTTTTTGTTGCGAGGAAATAAGCAGCCTGCGCGCTATTTATGAGATGGCCACATTAATTGCCGGTGGGGCGGAACGCTTTCGGCAGACACCATCCATCGCCGCACTTTCCTCCGCAAGATCACCGCTCTGTTATGATGATGGTACGCTGGACAAAATTATTTTTTGTGCGCAAAAAGGGATTCCGCAAGTGTTATATCCCGGACTTCAAGCCGGCGCCACCTCCCCGGCAACCTTTGCCGGAACCATCGTGCAGGGCAGTGCAGAATCGCTCGGCGGCTTGGTCATAGCCCAACTTGTCCGAACAGGCACGCCGGTCGTCTATGGCGCGCTGACAACGATTATGGATATGGTCACCGCCGTTTTCTCCTATGGTGCGCCCGAGATGAGCTTGATGACGGCCGCCATGTCCCAGATGGCGAAGCATTATCATCTGCCTTTCTTTGGTACGGCCGGATGCTCCGACGCTAAGTTTCCTGACGATCCCCAGGCCGTTGTCGAAGGAACTGTTTCCTGTTTGAACTCGGCACTCAGCGGCGCCAATCTGGTTCATGATCATGGTTTTCTCGATCATTCTGCGCTGATCTCACCCCACTACCTGGTATTAATCGACGAAGTGCTCTCCATGGTGAATCAATACATGCGCGGTATTCCGGTCAATGCTGATACCCTGGCGCTTGACGTCATCGATCAAGTTGGGCCCGGGGGGCATTTCTTGGAGGAGGAGCATACCATGCGGCATTTTCGCAACGTGTGGTATTCTGATCTCTTCGACCGCTCCACTTTTGATAAGTGGCGCGAGCAGGGATCCACTTGTTTCACCGAGCGCCTGCGTGAAAAAACCCGCAAACTGATGGATCACCATGCTGAGCCATTACCGGCAGAGATCATCAGGGAAATGGATCATATGGAAAAACAGTGGCACAAAGAATCCAGATCGAAACACTAGTGTTGTGCCCCAGAAATAGTTTATAAGATTAGCGCCAGGCATATTATTTTCTGAAAAGCGCTATTGAAATTATTTCTGGGACACAACACTATACAGCAATTGTAAAACACGAAACACGAAACAGAAAATACAAAACACCAAACACGAAACACGAAACACCTAGCACCAAACACAAAGGAATTAAAAATCGTGGAACTCAAAGCCAACCATGAAAACTGTTCCGGTTGCAGCACATGCCGGTTGGCCTGTGCCATTGAAAATTTTGCAGAAGTCAATCTGTCAAAATCATTGCTACGCATTGAAGCCCGTTTTCCGGCTCCGGGCGATTACAGTATCCACCTTTGTGACCAGTGTGGTGTATGCGCGGATAACTGTCCGGAGGATGCCATCCAACTTCAAAAAGGCGCTTATATCGTGAATCCAGAGACATGTACCGGGTGTATGATATGTGTCGAAGTTTGTCCGTATGATGTGATGTTTGCACACAAAGATTCTGATATTCCCGTAAAATGCAATCTGTGCGGAGAATGTGCGCGCACCTGCCCGCGAGATGCGATTGTATGGGTTGAGGATCAAGAAAGTGAGGTGGCCTAAATGCGGTATGGATATGCGGATACGATATTGCGCGTTGATCTGAGTCACGAGACGGTTCGGCGGGAGCCGCTGCCTGACTCGCTGGTGAAAAACTTTGTCGGCGGCAGAGGTTTTGTGGCCAAAATACTGTATGATGAAATTCCCCGGGGCATTGGACCCTATGATCCGGAAAACACCCTGATTGTAGCCACCGGCCCGCTGACCGGTCATTTTCTGCCGGCCAGCGGCAAGACCCATTTCGGCACCAAATCCCCGGCCACCGGCGGCTATGCCGACAGCAATATGGGCGGGCATTTTGGCCCGCACCTGAAATATGCCGGCTATGATGTGCTGGTCATCACCGGTAAGGCCAAGCACCCGAGCTATTTGTTCATTGATGATGATACGGTTGAGATTCGCCCGGCGGCCGATTACTGGGGACAGGGCGCGATCACGGCAGAGAAAAATTTTAAAGATCAGCTGGGAGATGATTATCAGGTGATGACGATCGGGCCGGCCGGTGAGAATCGTGTGCGCTACGCCTGCATTTCCCACGATTTCGGACGGCAGGCCGGAAGGACCGGCGTCGGGGCGGTGATGGGAAGCAAAAACCTAAAAGCCATCGCAGTCAAAGGCACCGGAAGCTTACCGGTTGCCGACCTGGAAAAAGCCTATGCCAAAGGCAAAGAAGCCTATCAAAAGGTGATGGCCAAACCCGGTTTCGAGGGATGGACGCCGGAGGGAACGGCCGGGATAACCAACTGGACAAATGAAGTCGGCGTCTTTCCCACCCGCAATTTTCAGACCTCGCATGCCGGGCATTATAAAGATATAAACGGCAAAGCCATCCTCGAGCGCCTTAAAATCACCGACAAGGGGTGCTTTGGCTGTCCAACACCCTGCGGCAAGTATGGGCACACCCGAACAGCATCGGGGTCGGCCTACGTGGAAGGGCCCGAATATGAAACCATCGCTTTGTTCGGTGGCAATTGCGTTTTAAAGACCATCGAGGAAGTGGCTTATGCCAATTATGTTTGCGATGAACTGGGTATCGACACCATCTCTGCCGGTGTCGTTTTGGGATGGGCCATCGAATGTTTTCAGAAAGGCATCTTAAGCCATGACGACATCGGTCGCACGATCGATTTTTCGGACTTGGATTCGATCGTTTACCTTTTGAATAAGATTGCGAATCGAGAAGGCATCGGCGATCTGTTGGCCGAAGGCGTCAAGCGTGCTGCCGAAAAGACTGGCGGCGGCTCGGAACGATTTGCCATCCAGGTCAAAGGTTTGGAGTGGTCGGGCTACGAATGCCGCAATGCCCCCTCGATGATGCTGGCCTACCTGACAGCCGATGTGGGCGCCCATCACAACCGCGCTTGGGTGCTGGGTCACGATATCGCCGGTGCCTGGACCAATGTGCACGATCTGATTGCCTCCGAAACGGAGATTGAGGCGCAGCCCAAAGCGGCTGTCAGTGAACGCAGCGCCGAATATGTGATCGCATCCCAGCATAAGCGGTCTCTGTTCGACGCCCTGGGAAACTGCCGGCTCCAAATGATGGAGCTGGGCTTTGAGGAAGAACATTACGCCGAATTGTTTTCGCTGATCACCGGCAAAACGAAGACCTGGGCGGATCTATTGAAAGTTTCCGAGCGCATCTGGCATCTGACCCGGGCCTTTTCGGTGCGGGAAATAGATGATTTCGGCCGGCATCTCGATTTGCCTCCGCCACGGTTGACTGAAGAACCCATTGCTGATGGGCCCAACCAGGGGCATGTTATACCGACAGACGATATCCATAAATTGCTGAGCTGGTACTATACCGCCAGAGGGTGGAATGAAGACGGCATTCCAACAAAGGAGACCCTGCTCAGTGTCGGCCTTCAGGATGTCGTCGAGGATTTCGTAGCACGCGGGCTCTTCAAGTAAGGGGTTCAAAGTTTCATTATCTGGCCTCTGGCAGCTGGCTTCGACTCGACTGAGCTCGTCGCAGCGAGTAGCCAGCAGCAGAAGAAATAAAACCCATAACCTTTGTACTTAAAGAATAAGGAGGTTTAAAGCCATGGGAAAGATCTTCACGCCAGGCGATAACGATTTCGGTAAAACCGATGCCGTGGTAATCGGTGGCGGCATTGTCGGCACGGCAACGGCTTTCTGGCTTTCCCGGGCCGGATGGGATGTTGTTGTCGTGGAAATGCGCGACGGTCTGTCCACATTGACGACACCGGCATCAGCGGAATGCTTTCGGGCCCAATTCGCTGAGCCGGCCATGGCAGCTCTGGCGATACCGAGTATAGAAATGTTTGAGCATTTTGATGAGGTTATCGGCCTGCCGGGGTACAGTATTTCCATCAAACAACAGGGATATCTTTTTCTGACCGATGATCCGCAGACAGTTGACGATCTTAAGGAAAATGTGGCGCAGCAACACAAATTGGGCGTTGCCGATTCAGAATTTCTGGAACGTGATACGATCATGGCCCGATTTCCCTTTGTGTCCCCATCCGTATTGGCGGCGACATTTCGACAGCGGGATGGTTGGCTGTCGTGCCATGAAGCCACCCAGGGGTTTGCCAAAGGATGTGAAGCCCGATTTTTCATCAACACAAGGACCACCGGGATTCAACTGGATCAAAAAGGCGTCTGCGGCGTGGAGACTGATCGGGGAATCCTGCAGACCCGCACCGTGGTCGATGCCGCTGGTCCCTTTGCGGGTGAAGTGGGGCGCATGGTGAATCTGGATTTGCCGCTGGAGCCGGTTCGTCGCCAAAAGGTTTATATCCAAACGACTGTGCCGATTCCTGAAAATGCTCCGTTTACCATCGATGTCAACAACAATTCCTATTGGCGCCCGGAGCCGGGAGGTGTCATTATCGGCTGGGTGGATTCAGATGAACCGGTCAGCGAGCCTTCCGAGAAGGTGCATACCGATTGGGACTTTCCGGCCATAACCCTCGATAAAGTCAAGCGCCTGACACCGTTTTTCGAAGAAATTGAAAAAACGGTCAAACAACCCGATATCAACACCTCCGCCGGCTACTACATGTATACTCCCGATGACCAGCCACTGATCGGATCTTTCCCGGAAGTTCCCGGCTTTTACGTCAACTGCGGTTATTGGGCCGGCGTAATGCTCTCACCGGAGGCGGGCAGGCGAATCAGCGAGCTCGTCATCGGAAAGCTGGATCCCAAGGACAATCCGTTGCGGCCGACGCGC
>JASFIV010000135.1:0-12176 GCA_050122475.1 Desulfobacterales bacterium
CACGAAAATAGGTGTGCTACATAATCTGTAATATCTCTCCAAAATATCAAAGGTTTTGAACCTCCGAAAAACTTGCGATATTCAATTTATATCAGGTGCCACAATCCACTAATTTTCAGATCTTTTTCAGATTTTATATTAATGGTTGCAACCCACATTTTAGTTGAATTGTAGATTGCGGCTATGAAGCGAAAATCCCAAATTACTAAATATATCATTTGGTAAGCCAAAAAATTTTTTGATCCTAAAATTACATATTATTCCAACAGATAGAAACCTTGGGGGACTCCTGAAAGATTTCAATATCAAATCGCAATTAGAATTTTTGATCCGTATTACAGTTTTGGTATCACATGTATAGGTCAGGGTAACTGAAGGTAGTTTGGAAATGAGCAATTTTTTGAATAGCAAAACTGGTTTCAAAGCCCCAGATCATGTTCGTAGGCCAGGCGTAAGGCGACTTAAAAACGGAGCATATCAAATGGCAGAGGGCTTAGTGCAAAGAGCATGGCGTTAGCAAAAAGCAATCTCTTCATTTTAATCAAAACGCACTACCCTTTTATTAAGTATTCCAAACAAATTATTTAGTTGTCGAACCAATTGGAGAAGTTTCGATATAAGCTATTTTGGTGTGGTTAATGTTCATCAAGAAATGAGATATTTTTTCCAAGGTCACGGAAAAATCAGATTTTTATTGGAGGCGTACTTGAAGTAGGCTTACCGCTAATTCACCATTTCTAACCGTTGGCTACTTTTTTAACTTGCACGGTGCTGATGCTTCTCTTTTGTTTTGGAAATGAGCAATTTTTTTGATGAGCAAGGCCGCACAAGGATTTTAGCCTTCAGCGTACTTGAAGTACGTTGAAGGCTGAAATTCGCGGAGAACGCAGCTCATCGGAAAAAGGGCCATTTCCATTGAAAACTAAGCGCCGCCAATGCCGTACTCCGACCCCTCTTCGCCTAATACCCCCCAAACTTCTTTCCACTTATCTTTTGCCCGTGAGATTTTGCCATCAATATCGCTTTTGTCATCGCTCCATTCAGACGGGCATTCGCGCGCCAGTGTCGCAATACGCTGATCGATATCATCCATCATGGCATTTAATTCTTTTACAATCGGCTCGGCTTTTTCCCTGTCCACATCTTTCAGCGCAGCAGCCTTTTGGGACACATCACTCATTTTGGCTTTCCAGGCGGCCAGCTCATTGCCAACACTTTCGCAGTAGTTTTTTACATCCATCATCCCTCTCCTTTCTTTTGCATGAAAATTAATGTGAAGCTTAATTTGCAATTAATGGCAGCAAGTTAATTATATTTCAGAATAGCAATAAATCATCTGCATTTATTATTGATGAAAATCATTTTATCACATTAATTTTCACCCTATGGGCGAGCCGGAGGCTTCCATCTGCTGTGTTATTAAAGGCGAAGCATAGGACTCTATAGCTTCGCCCTTAAATGCCTTGCATATGAAAGCCTCCGACTCGTGCAAAATCCAAGTAATAAACTAACTTAAAAATTAAAACGAAGATGTCAATCCGGTTTGGTGTGATTGACTGATTATCGGCTTCGCAATGGTGAAGCGGCTCCTTGTCGAGCACGAGGACGATTAAAGGTGCCGGAGATTGGGATTTGGCTACTGGCTTCCCGCATCCGTCAGATGCTCAGAAACTGCCAGCCAGAAGCAAGAAGCCAGTGACAAGGAGCTATTTTTTTTTGAGCAGAGCGTTTTCGATGGCCTGCATCCACTGTGGCGGGTAGGGGACTTTGAAGGCGGCGGTGTCTTTCTGATCGTGCTCGTTTAGGAAATCGATTTTAACCAGAGATTGATGCAGGTCGACGCCCTTGTGGACCCGGTCGTGATAAATGCGCGCAATCCGGGTTGCCGGGATCTCTAATTCAATTTTTTTGACCCGGCTGCGGTAGAAGAGTGCGTCGGAGAATAACAGCAAAAAACCGCTACTGCGGCGGGGTTTGCCCGGCTCCGTGGCATTTCCGAAAAAGTTCACGCCGAAGCTCATGGCCAGAATCGGGCGGCTGCCGAAACGCACCTCGATCCATTTGCGGTCGCGCCAGCGCATCAAGGCGATATAACCGATGATCCCAAAAAAAGCGATCGCAATAAAAATCCACTGCTGTTCACCTACAAAATGCATAACTGACTCTTTGAAAACAATGAAATTTAACCTCACCCAAAGTCGCAAAGACGCCAAGGTTTTTTTGAATTAAAATGTTTAAGTTTTGCGCCTTTGCGTCTTGGCGTGAGGCACCATCAAAAACTCAATGATCCCTCGATTACTGAAACTCTGCTAAATAGAGCAATAACTTCTTTTTGGCCATATTATGCTTATAGCCACTGTAGCTGCCCATGGCGGCTAGAATGGAATCGGCTATTTCTTCATCCTTTTTGCCTGCGGTGCGCAGCTGTCTTATCTGTTCTGCATTCATGGCCAGCAGCTGCCGAAAACTTTCCTGATCACGGGCAAAGAAAACAAAAAACCCCAGGATAAATACGAGTACCGAAGAGACAATGGCGACATAGAGATCATATTTGGGGTCGGGGAAGAGAGGCCGCAGTAAGCTATCCGGGTTGCCCGCATTCAGCAACGAATACATGGCCACCAAACCGATAATGATCATCAGCACATATATGACAGTAAGTAGCGGTTTCGGCAAAGATTTCAAATCCTTTGAAAATTGCAAAAAATGGGGAAAAGCACAAAGCGCTTTTCCCCATCTCTGATTAGGGCATAATTTGAGTAATTGTCGAGGTTGCCGCCCCAGTGAAATAGGCTTTGCATTTCACTGGGCAGGCATCTGACACAATAGATGCGGTAAGATCGGCAAGCCCGAAGGGTTTCAAATTCTAAATTTAAAAAGATAGAATTCCTTAATTTACATAAAAATTTTATCTTATTTAAAATTTGAAATACTCAAAATTAAACAGGTCGTGCTTCCCCTTCTTTCATCGCGGCCCATTTGGCTTCAGCTTCCGCCCAAGCTTCTTCAGAAGCTTCCTTTTCCCAGACTTCAAGGCCGCGCTCCGCCCGGGTGGCGCCGGGCAGAATGTTGTCCAGGATGATGCCAAGCAAGGCGGTCACCGCCATTCCGGTGGTCAAGATGGCCTGCAGAATTTCGCCGAGAACCTTGATAAATGCACCGCCTGCGCTCCAGTCTATGGGTACCGCATTGGCCGAAAGCATCGGGCTGAAATGATAGGGAACCGAAAGTCCTGCGAAAAAGGATATGCCGATAATAAACAGGTTGCGGGAATTGTTCAGATTGACGATCTGCAGGTTGGACAAACCAACCGATGCGATCATACCGAACAGCCCCACGAACATGGCACCCACCACCGGTTTGGGCAGCGTTGCCAGGATGGCGCCAAACTTTGCCACAACGGGGATAAGCAGCATCACCGCCGCACCGCAGCGCACCACCCGCCGGCTGGCCACACGGGTCAAGCCGATGGAGCCGATGTTTTCGGAATAGGTGGTCGTCCCGTTACAGGTTTGCAGGATACCGGCAATAAAACAACCCAGACCTTCTGCGCCCAGGCCGCGGGAAATCATGCGTCCGGTCGGAACCGGTGCTTCTGAAATCCGGGCACAGGCGTAATAATCACCTATGGACTCGATCATGGACGCCAGATAGCCGGCCAGCATGCCGAATGCACCGGCCCACAGGGTTGCACTGCCGAAATCCGGAAAACCCCATTTAAAGGGCATCAACGGTTTCAGGCTCAACCAGGGCGCGGCTCCGATCAGGTCGGTTTTCAGATAGGCCGGGCTGTCCGGGGAAATCATGCCGGTTACCGTGCCGAAGAGCGATGCCAGCCAGCCGGTGACAATGGCCAATAGGACCGGGAAAAGCATAAAGGCTTTGGACTTTTGCGAGAACACCTGAGAATACAGAATCAAGGCACCCAGGGTGATCAAGGAAATAATCCAGTTGCTGGCCATCCAGGGCGCACCGATGCCGTAAAGTGCCAGTCCGATCATGGCGATGGTCGGGCCGATGACAATTGGGCTGATGATTTTGCGCACCTGTCCCATGATGCCGGTATACCCCAGGACAATTTCAAACACCGAGGCGATCATAATCGCGCCGGCCACATGCTGAATCTGAATCTGCCACATGGGTTCAGGGCCGGTCAGCTCCTTGGCTGCCACCATGCCGATAATGGCAAATGTGGGCCCCAGAAACGAAAAGGTGCCGCCCTGAATAACCGGCAGTTTATTGCCCAGCGGAGATTGCTGTATCAGGGTGCACAGACCGGAGGTAAAAAAGATGGTTGAAATCATCAATGCCAGCTCTTCCGGTGGCAGCTTCATGGCCCCGCCGACAATGAATGGGATGAGGACCGTGGCGCCGAACATCGTCAGATACTGCTGGATGCCGAGCAGCACCGCCAGCGGCCACTTGGGTTTACTGCCAAGTGGATAAACAATCCAGTGTTGTTTCTCCTGTGCGTTTTCTTCACTCATTATCTGTTGACCTCCTTTATCCGTTTGCCCCCGTGCGTGTGGGGATTATTAAAACCTGAATCTTGCATGAAAATTAATGAGAAGTTGAGATTGCCTTGAATTACAGCCAGCTAAACAAATTATAGAACTGATTCAAAATACCAAAAAGGTATAAAGGATGAAAATCGTTTTATCTCATTAATTTTCACCCTGCGGGCGAGCCGGAGGCTTCCATCTGCTGCGTTATTAAGGCCGAGGCATAGTAGACTATAGCCTCGCCCTTAAGTGCCTTGCATATGAAAGCCTCCGGCTCGTGCAAAATTCAGGTAAAAAGTAAAACACCTACCTCCCTCTGACGAATATGAAGCAATATACAAAAACATGTTCAAATTCGAGTAGCCTAATAATTCTAAATTGATGATATGCGTAGTATTTAATTAACCGACGGTTCGGGTCAAGTCGGTATACTGATCGGGTCGCAGATCGCGAAAAAATTGCCAGCCGTCGCGGACTTCACGAATAAGCTCCAAATCAAGATCGGCGATCACAATTTCGTCTTTGTCTTCGCTGCCTTTGACCAGCAGCTCGCCGCGCGGATCTACGAAATAGCTGGAACCGTAAAATTTGCCGAATTCCCACGGTTTTTCCAGACCGACGCGATTATTGGCCCCGATAAAAACACCATTGGCAACCGCCTGAGCCGGTTGTTCCAACTCCCATAAATACTGGGATTTACCCGATGTTGTGGCAGAAGGGTTAAACAGGATCTCAGCCCCGTTGAGGGCCAGCAGGCGGGCACATTCAGGAAAATGCCGGTCGTAGCAGATATAAACACCGATTTTGGCGTAAGCGGTTTCAAATACCGGAAAACCTAAATTGCCCGGTTTGAAATAAAATTTTTCCCAGAAACCTGGCCAGGTGTGAGGGATATGAATTTTACGAAATTTGCCCAGGTAGGAGCCGTCAGCATCAACCACTGCGGCTGTATTGTAATAGACCCCTTCTATTTCCATTTCATAGACCGGAATCACCATGACCATCTGGTATTTTTGAGCATATTTGGCCAGCCGTTCAGTGGTCGGACCGGGAACGGGTTCGGCGTTTTGATACCATTTAATATCCTGTTCGGCACAAAAATAGGGGCCATAGAATATTTCTTGCAGACAGAGGATGTTGACCTCTTTTTCCCCGGCCTCTAAGATAAGCGGAATATGCTTTTGGATCATGGCCTCTTTGATTTCGGCGGGTGTGCCATCATGTTTGGCATTGGAGGCCTGGATGTGGGCACATCTTACAATACGCGACATTTACCCCCCCTTTAGGCTGACTTTTTATAAAATCGAATGGCAGGGCTATTTTTTATGGATGCAAATTAGCTGTTTTATAGTTGTATCAGAATTTGGCGTCAAGCTTTTTTCAAATTCATTTTGGCAAATGAATGGTATTCCATCGCAAAGGCCGATACCGATTGACATTTACCCTAGAAAAGCCTAAAATTCCAGTTTTGTTCAAGCCATTATTTCAGGCGATTTTCCGGGCCCTCGTGCCCGCTAAACTCACGCGTCTGTACCGTGTCATGTAAAATTGCAGGTCTACATTATTCCGTACGTAATTTCTGACGCAAGGAGGAATCCATTTTGAGTGCAAGCGATAAATTTCAACATATGTGCAAAGGGCTTGACCTGGCGCAGGCCATTGCTGAAGCAGATCGTTGCCTGCTATGCCATGATGCCCCTTGCTCCGAGGGTTGCCCGGCCGATACCCGGCCGGCTGAATTCATCCGCAAGCTTCGTTTTAAAAATATCACTGGTGCTATTCGCACCATCAAGCAAAACAATATTTTGGGCGGGGCCTGCGGAGTTCTATGCCCAACATCCCGATTATGTGAAGAAAAATGCAGTGCAATGTTTAAATCTCAAAATCGTCCCGAGGGTGCGGATCGGCCCATTCAGATCGGTGAAATCCAACGCTTTTTAATTGAACATTCATGGGAGAGAGGATTCAAGGTATTTGAGAAGCCCGAACCCCGATCAGAAAAAATTGCGGTAGTGGGATCCGGTCCGGGTGGTTTAAGCTGCGCGGCCGAACTGGCCAAAGATGGCTATCAGGTCACGATTTTTGAAGCCCGACCTGAGCCTGGAGGGGTATTGCGCTACGGGGTGGTTTCCTATCGCTTCGATATGGACTTTCTCGAACGTGAAATGGAAGACATCAAAGCGCTGGGCATCACATTTCAGTGCAATTCACCGATTCAAGGCAAGAATGCAGCGGAAAAACTGCTGCAGGATGGTTTTGACGCTGTTTTCCTGGCACCGGGATTGTGGGATGCGGCCACGATAAAATCAGACGCCAAAGACGTCCAGGGCCTGTTTTCGTCGGTGGATTATCTGTCGGCGCTGCGTGATGGACGTTTTGAGAAAATGGAAGAAAACCTCAAAGGTAAAACCGTTGCCGTTATCGGTGGCGGATCGGTTGCCATGGATTGCATCGAGTCTGCTGTCCGCCTGGGTGCCAAAGATGTCTATTTAATCTACCGGCGCTCTTATTCCCAGATGCCGGCCGAACCCGATGAGCGCATCGAAGCCCTGGAGGCCGGGGTCCATTTTCTGCTACTCAACCAACCGGTGGATTACATAACTGACAACAAGAACCGTCTCAAAGGATTGAAACTCGTCCGCACCCAGCTGGGAAAACCGGATGAATCCGGAAGAAGAAGCCCTGTTGAAATAGAGGGTTCCGATTGGAATATGGATGCGGATATTGTGATCGAGGCCATCGGTAATAAAGCGCCTGATGAATCACCCGAGTGGTATCCCAATGTCAGGATCAATAGCAAAAAGCTGATTAATGTCGATCCGGAAACCGGACAAACCTCGGTTCCGGGCCTTTTTGCCGGCGGCGATATCGTTCGCGGACCTGCTCTGGTGGTTCTGGCAGTGCAGGATGGTAAAGTGGCCGCCCGAGCAATAAAAGCATACCTTGGCAAATAGCTGTTTAAAAAGTCATTTTATAAAAAAACAAGTATTTATGGCAAGCAATAAATCCGAATATCGAATATCGGAATTCGAAACAATCTCAAAAAAGATAAATCAAAATGATCCAAACAAGTAATCAGATTCACTTTGGCACAATATAGAATTTGTTTTGGTCATTTGAAAATTTCCATTTAGAATTTGTTTCGGATTTAGGGTTTCGGATTTCGAAATTACGGTTTATCCGGTTTGGGAGGAACAATCGTGGTGAATAACGTTGACCTATCCATAGATTTTTGCGGTGTTCATTTCAATAATCCATTTTTGCTGTCATCATCACCGGTTTCCAACAGTGCTGAGATGGTGGCGCGGTCATTCGACGCGGGCTGGAGCGGAGTGGTTTTTAAAACCCTGAATTCAGACCGTCTGCCTATTGTACATCCCTCTCCGCGCATGCACTGCGTTGATATTGGCAGCAAAAAGCAAGTAGCGGTGCAAAACGTGGAAATGATCTCTGACCGACCGCTCAAGCACAATCTGATGGAGTTTTTGTATTTGAAGAAAAACTACCCGGATCATCCGATCATCGCCAGCATAATGGGATTTTTTACCGATGAATGGGTTTATCTGGCCAAAGCGGCTGAAGACAACGGGGCCGATTTACTGGAGCTCAACTTTTCCTGCCCGCACATGTGCATCGAAGGCGCCGGACATAAAGTCGGGCAGGCTTTTCAGTTGCTCGAAGGCTTCACCGCAGCGGTCAAAGAGGCGGTATCCATTCCGGTTATCGCCAAGATGACGCCCAACATTACCGACATGAATGAGCCGGCTATGTATGCCAAAAAGGGGGGCGCCGATGCCATTTCCGCCATCAACACCGTGCGGGGCATTTCCTCGGTGGGCCTGGATGATTTTGTTCCCACCCCCAATGTTTTTGGCAAAGGAGCCATCAGCGGAACCAGCGGACCGGCTGTGCGGCCCATTGGCTTGAATTTTATCGCCTCCATGGCCCAGAACGATGAGCTGAACCTGCCGCTTTCCGGCATCGGCGGCATTGAAACCTGGATCGATGCCCTGGAATATATCCTGTTGGGGGCCTCGACGATTCAGGTGACCAGTGGGATTATGCACTACGGCTATCGAATCATAGATGACATGATAGAGGGCCTCACGGATTTTATGGTCGAACGCGGCGTCAAACAAATCTCGGATTTGGTGGGCAAAGCATTGCCGAACCTGCATGAAACTGAGGCCTTTGATCTGGAGCGTCAGGGAATTGCCGAGTATGACATGGATAAGTGCATTGGCTGTGGTCAGTGCTACATTGTTTGCCAGGATGCCGCCGGACAGGCCATTGAATGGGATGCCGAAAGCCGTCGGCCGAATGTGATCGAGGACAAATGTTTGAGCTGCATGCTGTGCAAATTTGTCTGTCCGGTTCCGGACCTGATATCTCACAAGGAAATGCCCAAAGAATGGAAACGCCAGGAGACTGCTGTAATGGACAGCAGTCTGGAAAAAGATGTAAAACACGAGCCATTTACAAAGGAGGGTCCAGATGAGTGTGTTATTTAAAAGCGGAACGATCGTTAATGCCACCGGTCGCTATGTGGCCGATGTTTTCGCAGACGGCGACAAAATAAAGGCGATCGGTACAGACTTGGACAACCCGGCTGATGAAGTGGTTGATGCCAAGGGACTTTATGTTCTGCCCGGCGCCATTGACCCGCATACCCACATTTCGATGCCCTTTATGGGAACATACGCCCAGGATGATTATGAAAGCGGCACCATTGCAGCCGCCTGCGGCGGTGTGACCTGTGTGGTGGATTTTGACCTGCAGCAAAAGGGTGAATCCCTGCTCGAAGCGCTGGATCGTAAAAAGGCGCTGGCGGAAGGCAAGGCTGTAGTTGATTATTCCCTGCATCCGGCAGTGATGGACCCCAGGCCGGAAGTCATCGAAGAAGTCAAAGCGGCCTGCCAGGATTACGGCACGCCCAGCTTCAAGATTTTTATGGTTTACGACTTCAGAGTCGATGATGCCACCATGGTCAAACTGTTAGAACAGACCAAAGAACACGGCGGCCTGGTCCAGGTACACGCTGAAAATGTGCATATCATCGATCACATGAACGCGGTTCTGGAAAAAGAGGGTAAGCTGGAGCCTTATTACCATGCAATGAGTCGCCCGAATATAGCTGAAGAGGAAGCCATCTACCGGGCGTCTAAAATGGTCGAGTTGACCGGATCCCGTATTTACATCGTGCATCTGTCGTCAAAAGAAGGCCTCTGGATTGTAAAACAGGCCCGCGATCGCGGCGTCAACGTATATGCTGAAACCTGCCCGCAGTATCTGCTGCTGGATGATGAGCGCTATAAAGAGCCTGATTGGAACGGCGCTAAATATGTCATGTCTCCCCCGCTGCGAACCAAAGAAAGCAACGCGGCCCTGTGGGAAGGCCTGCGTGGCGGAGATTTGCAGGTCGTTGCTACAGATCATTGCCCGTTTGACTTTAACGGCATAAAGGACATGAACGGTAAAGACGATTACAAGAAAATCCCCAATGGCGCGCCGGGAATCGAAACGTTGCTCATCATGCTGCATTCAGAAGGTGTGGCCAAGGGGCGCATCAGCTTAGAAAAAATGGTGGATGTGCTCTCATCGGGTACGGCCCGTATGTTCGGTCTCAAAGACAAAGGTGAAATCGCTGTCGGCAAGGATGCCGATATTGTGGTTTTTGATCCGAATCAAAAATTTGCCGTCACCCAGAGCAAACTGCATATGAACGTTGACTACACTCCCTATGAGGGCTTTGAGGTCACCGGAATGCCCAAAGTGGTCTATTCGCGCGGCAAGAAAGTGTCCCAATGGAACGGCGATCAGATGGAGTTTGTCGGGGAAGTGGGCCGGGGGAGGTTTATCAAACGGGAACCTTTCGAACCCTTCTAAAAATTGGCTTTAAAACATTCATCTCTTGCCCGAGGGCGGCGTTAATCGTCGTCGAAAGGCGCTTACGTACGAAATGTACGCTGCGCTTTTTCTCCTCCTCATAGCCTTGCCCTCGAACAAGATCTAAACATTTTAAAGCCAATTTAGTAACCTATAAAAACGAGGTGCGGGATACGAATCTAGTACCTTTTTCATCACCTTGTGCCTTTTGAACACCGTTGCCAGAATTGTCGGTATGGGCAATTCAACCCTGCATCATGCCTTTGAGAAGACTGTCGGGCAATCGCCAATTCAATACCTCAAAAAAATTCGGCTTCACCAGGCACGCTTGATGATCGTTAGCAACGGTCTGAGCGCCAGTGAAGCGGCTTACAAGGTGGGCTACAATAACGCATCACAATTCAGTCGGGAATTCAAACGGCAGTTCGGGCTGCCTCCAAGCCGGGCAGCTGAAATTCTATAAAGCAAATCGTGTCCCAAATGAAATTGATACGAATAAAGACTATTTTCCTGCTGGCCTTTACGATGACGATAACAATACAAGGGGAGACCACCAGCGAAATGAGTGAAGGCAAATTCAATCTTCCCAAAACGGTTGGTGTTTGGAATAGACCGGATTTTCCGCGCCTTATTAATTCGAAGAATATCTTTAAATATATGAATGGTGCGGGTGAGCTCTATCTGGGCTATCGATTCCGGCATCTTGAGGTCTTTGATTATACATCGCCTGATCAGGGGAATATTCTGGTGGAATTGTATTTTATGGAAACCGCCGACGATGCGTTTGGCTTGCTATCCCTGGATTGGGGCGGTGAGCCGGTATCTTTTGACGGCACTCCTACCGCAACTTCCAACAAATCCTTTACGGTATCCACCCGGGCGCTTTACGGAGGGGGCCTGATGCGGTTGTGGTCAGATGATATTTATGCCCGGATTATGGCTGAACGCGAAACACCGGCATCAAAGGAAGCTGTTCTTGCTCTGGGCAAATCAATTGCGACAAACCCCCAAAATCCCCCAGTGCCGGTATTAGTAAAAAAACTACCCCTTGAGGTTGGCGCCGCTTGGAAATTGCGGGCAGACCGATTGAGCTTTTTTCGATCCCATCTGGTGTTAAATTCGATATATTACCTCAGTCATGAAAATATTCTCGATCTGGATCTCTCAGCAGAAGCCGTTAGTGCGCCCTATGAACACATTTCCAACTCAGGTGACCCGAAACGCAGCCAGTTTCTGCTGGTGCAATATGAAAATCCTGAACGTGCGCGCCAGGCCCTGAACCGTTTTCATGATGCCTATCTACCCGGCGATAAGAACGAAATAACGGCGGAAACAGCCGCTGACAGCCCGAGTCTTTTTAAGCTGGAGGACGGCTGGCTGGCATATAAACTGATCGGCAAACATATTGCGATCGTGTTTGAAAGTCCCGACCCGGAATCTGCCCGGGCAATCCTTCAGAAAAACGAATCCAATTTACTGAAAAAAGGAGGGGGGTCATGAAAGATAAAATGCCTATCTTAACCAGACGAGATTTTATCCGGGGAACCGTCGGTATTACCCTCGGAGCGTCTGTTTTCGGTCTTCAGTGGCCCAAGGCAGAAGCCAAGGCAACAGCTATGAGTTTAGTGACGGTCGTACGCGACCAAAAGGCCATGGATTCGGCAAAAAACATAGACATCACTGTCCTGGAGAAAATGCTGGTCGAGACATTGACCCGGGTTACCGGCCAGAAGAATACAAAGGATGCCTGGTTAAGCCTTGTCAAACCAAACGATGTGATTGGCCTGG
>JASFIV010000136.1:0-12142 GCA_050122475.1 Desulfobacterales bacterium
AATACCGATGGCGGATAGCATCATTCTGGCCACCGTGCGCGCCCACGAAGCTGTCCTTTGGACACAGGATCAAGATTTTAAGGACATAAAAGACGTCAAGTACTTCCCTAAAAAATCAAAATAATTCCCTGCATCCCACCCCTTAATGGCACCCTTGCTTTATGTTACCGTATTTTATGCCTTGATGGATCGCTCCGACGCTCATCCGGACAAATTTACCTCCCATGAAAGTACGCCGATAACACGCCTTGGTCAAATTCCACAGTCTTTAATTTCATAATCCAAAATTCGCTATCTGCAATCCGCAATTGGAAAGGGCTTCAGCCCATTCAAATGGGTTTTTTCCCACAAAACTGTGGGTTAAATACCACAGGTAATCAGATGTCATACAACATTTAATTGCCGGATATACAATATAACATGCCGAAATATATCCATATTAGAAATTAGGCGCTTTTTGGCATAAATCCTGCTCTACATAATAGCGCAGTGCTAAAAATTAGCTTTTTAGGGGAACGTATGCGCATCATGGAATCCAGATCATTAACTCAAAAACCGCTTTTTGGTAGCGCTTTGAAAAAGAAGCTTTTTAGCTGTCTGGATCGCGTGCTGCCACTGCCAGAGGTGATCATAAAAGCGCAAAAGCTGCTAACCGATCCCAATTCCAAATTTGATGAGCTGGCCAACATTATCGAAACCGATCAGGAAATCACGCTAAAAAGCCTCAAGATGGCCAACTCGGCCTATTACAGTCTTAAAAACGTGGTGCGTTCGGTGCGTCAGGCCTGCTTCATTTTAGGGCTCAAAGTCATCGCCGAAATTGTAATGACGGCCGGCATGGCCAGACTCTATAACCGAGCATTGCGCGCCTATAACATGAATCCCAAAGACCTGTGGCGGCACTCCCTGGCAACCGCCCTGAGCGCCCGAAAAATTGCGGATATGGTCCGCCCGAGCATGGCCAATGAGGCCTTCTTAGCCGGGCTCTTTCACGATGCGGGCAAGTTGATTCTTGATGAGCAAATTTTTAGCCGAAAAAAAGCGTTCAAAAATTTTTTAGGAGACAGCCCAAAGACCCATTATGAAGCTGAAAAACAAATATTAGGAGTTGACCATTCCGAAATCGCATCCGAATTGTGCAACCGCTGGAAATTTCCCAAAGTGGTCACCAGAGCCATCGGTCGTCACCACCGTCTTAATCCCGAGCAGGTCGACGAGCTCACATTTATTCTCTCCATAGCTGACAACCTGACCAAAATGGACGGCAACGGCAATAGCGGCGGTTGCACCTTGCATGAATTGGATGAGCAGGTAATGCAATACTTGGCCCTCAAGGAGGACGACATTAGTACGATCCTGAATGAGGTAAATGAATTCGTCAGTCAGATGAGCAATGAGATATTCGGTACTGCTTAAAAAGTTCAGCGCCAAATTCAGGTATTATCTTTTTCACTGCTTATTTATTTCCAGAGCTTTATCCCTTTCACTTTAAAGCTTAGGCTTCTAAATTATACCTAATCATCTGAATTCATATGGAAAATAATGCCGATTTTGTGTGATTTTACACAATATTTTGCGTTAAAAGACGCAAATTTATCCCGCCCCTCCCATCATCTAAATTTGAACCCGCATAACAATCTGTAATTATTAAAAAATAAAATTTGGCCAAGTTGGCACACTGCCTGCAAAACAGGTATTGGCACTTTATGCCCTTAGGATGCGATGCGGATAAATAATGAATCTTTTCAACAAAATAAAAACATTTAAGACCCTGCTGGTCGACGATGATGAATTCATCCGTGACGCGCTCAAAATTGCGTTCAGCGCCAAGGGCTGCGCGCTGCGGGTGGCTGAGACGGCGGAAGAGGGCCTTGAGGCCATCGAGCAAGAGCGATTCGACATCATCATCAGCGACTACCGGCTGCCCGGCATCAACGGCCTGGATTTTCTCAAACAGGCAAACGTCATCCAGCCGCAGGCCGTCACGTTTTTAATTACCGCCTATCGCGATGAGCACATTTTTTCCGAAGCACTCAGCAAGGGTGTTACCGACTGCATCGAGAAACCCTTTTCAGTCAAAGCCCTGGTCACTTTGCTGGCGCTTGCGCTGAAAAAACAGACAAAAAAACGCGTCATAACTGAAACGAATTGAGTTTAAGGCATTTAGCAGGCAAGGCATGTATTTAAAGTTTAGCCCCATAGCAAGAAATGAAAGGCTGCAAACCGGCACCGGCTTTAAAGGGCTGCGGGCCGTGTGGGGCTGGATGGTGCTTTGCCTGGTTTCCATAAACTCCAGGACCTTAAACCTCGTCTTAAATCCGCTGAATCTAAAGCATCATTTCAAAAAAGGATGGCTGAAAGCGGTTTGCTGTCTGATGCTTGCCGGATTGCTTTTCCTACTCTTCCAGGCGCCCCAGGTCATGGCAGCCAAAGTGGAAGTCGATGCTTCGGTCACATCCGGCGGCGGTTCTACCGGTCCTTTGGAGCCGACCAGCAGCCGCAATATCGTCCGCGATTCAAACGGCTACTGGTACATTGTTTATGTCAAAATCAATGAAATTTACCTGGCGCGGTCCACAGATGGTTCCAGCTGGAGCAAGGCCGAGCTCGTCGGTAATGGCGGAATTATTTATGATTCAACCAATACGTTTACCCAGCCGGCCATCGATATCAATCCGGATCGAGACACCCTGCATGTGGTCTGGATGGATGATAACGATGATGAGATCTATTACTCAAAATGTGCGACGCTGGCCAACTGGAATATTGCCAGCGGCTGGACGACCGCCGGCGGCGGCACCAGCCCGCGCTATGAAAAAATAAGCAATGCCGACACTGAGTTCTGTTACAATCCCGCGGTTGCCGTGGATTGGAATGGTTATGCCCATGTGGCCTGGTACGAAACAGGCGCTTCAAGCTATTACATCAAATACGACATGTATAATGGCAGCACCTGGAAAGCCACGGATGTGACCGCGGCCTCTAACGCAGACGGCATCAATTTCCCGAGCATCGATATCAGCATCAGCTCCCCGGACGAAATCTCATACGGTAATCACGTTCACATCGCGTATAAACAAAAATACCATTCGGTCCAAAATCGCTGGGCCATCGATTATGCCACGAGTTCGAATTATTCCAGTTTCACGGTAACCGAGGATATCATTAAACCGATCAACGTCGATGTGGGCCCGCCCAGCCTGGCTGTGGACGGCTACGACGATATCTTTGTCGCCGTTTATGATATAACCAATCAGGAAAGCTGGAAAAACTATTATGACGACAGCACCTCCAGCTGGTCGACTGCAGCTTCATTTCACACCGACGCCAATACCCGCCAGTGGAACCCGGTGATAGGTATCAGCTGGGCCAATACCGACCATCGCCTGGTTCAAGTGCAGGAGCCGACCACTCAAAATATCATCAGATGGGAATGGAATACCGGAACCAACACATTTGCCAGCAACACCAGTACCGGAAACAATGCCCAGCATACGGATGCCGGCAGCAACATCATGATCGAAAAGCGCAGGCCTGAACAAACCAGCAACATCGGATACGTGTGGTGGGACAGCGTGGATGACAAAATTTATTTTGACACCATCACCACCCAGGCCACGGTTGTGGATCTAATCTCTTTTACCGCCGAAGGTGAGGGCAATGCGGTGAAGGTGGCGTGGGAGACGGCCGCCGAGGTTGACAACCTGGGATTCCACCTGTATCGCGCCGCCGCCCCGGGCGGGCCTTATACCCGCCTGACCGACCGGCTGATTTCAGCGCGCCCGCGGCAGGGCCAGGGAGCCACCTACAGCTTTATCGACAGGCAGGTAACGGTGGGCAGCCTGTATTACTACAAACTGGAAGACATCGACATCTACGGCAAGCACACCGAGCACGGGCCCATCAGCGTCGACTGGGATGCCGACGGCCTACCCGATGACTGGGAGATCACCCACGGGCTGAGCCCCTGGGTCAACGATGCCGATCTGGATCATGACGGTGACGGGCTGACCAATTTTGAAGAGTACGAGCGCGGGCTGGATCCCTTTAATGCCGACACAGATGGTGACGGCATCCCCGACAGTGAGGAAGACGGCCGCCTGCCAGCAAGGGATAGTCCCGGTGTGCGCAGCATCGGCCGCGGTGTCGAGGTGCTGGCATCCGATGACAGCGGTATGACCATCGCCCTAAATACCAGTGGATTTGAAACCGAAGTAATCACTGTCGGCGGACAGGAATTTGAAAAGCTTTTCATTACCGATTATGTAAACGGCTATACAAGTCAGGTCGGCGCCCCACAGATGCCATTAAAGGGCTTTTTGATCGATGTGCCGCCTGGCAAAGCGGCTGAGCTAACAGTGGTTGACAGCCAGAAGGAATCCCACAGTGGCTATCGCATCTATCCGGTGCCCGAAGCCGTTCTGGATGCGGCCGGCGGCATGTCCGCAGTGGGCAGCGCCTTTGTACAGGATGAGCTGGCCTACAGCAGCGAAGGGTTTTATCCGCAAGCCGTGGCTGCCCTGGGTCAAAGCTATGTCTTCCGCGATCAGCTCAAACAACAGGTCATCTTTTATCCGATCGGCTTTAATCCGGCTTCGGGCCAGTTGCAGCTGTTTAGCCGAATTGAGCTGCGCATCGACTTTGTCGAAAATCTCTATGCCCGGGCAAGCGCCAAAGGCCAGCAGCCCTGGCAGGTGCCCGGCAACAGCCCCGGGGTGCTATCTCCGATCGCAGTCGGCCTGGCAGCGGCCCCGGTCCTGGTCAACCCCATCAGCCCGCTGCTCTCATCGCTGGGTGCGGCCATAACCGCCCTGTGGAGCCCCCCCGCAGTGGCCGATGGTGATGCTTATAAGATCATCACCGATGCCGAGGGTATTTATCAGATTAGCAAGGATTATCTGGATACCAATGGTGTGGATACGAATGCAATTACGCTAAGTCAGATTCGCATTTACTATCTGGGTCAGGAAGTGGCTATCGAGGTCTTTGATCAAAACAGTGATGATCGGATGGATGCCACAGACTATCTGCGTTTTTACGCCCAGCCCGTCAACAGCCTGTATGCCAAATACAGCGATCAAAATGTCTACTGGCTGACCTTGAGCGGCGGCAGCGGCTCCCCGTTGCGCATGAGCAGCATCGCGGCCGGACCGGCCGGCGGGCTGCTGGCCGCTGATTTTGCCGACACCGCCCATCATGAACTCAACCAGATCATCTGGTTAAAGGCTCCGGGAGAAGATAATATCGAGCGCTGGTTTTTCTGGACCTACGTGCAGGGCGATCAGCATGCCGGCGGTGGGCTGCCCAAAGCTTTTACCGTCACCGTGCCCGATCCCACCAGCGATGGCACCCTGACGATTTTGATGGCCGGTCAGACCGACACCGAGCACGTGGTCAACGTGGCCGTCAACGGTGTGGAGCAAAGCTTTACCTGGTCAGGGATCCGCTATTTTGAAGCCACGCTTGATAATGTGCCATTAGTCGCTGGCGACAATACGGTCACCCTGCAATGCTTGAGTGCCGACGGCAATGACTCCATTATCGTCGACTGGTTCAAGATCGACTACTGGCGCGATTATATGGCCATTGGCAACACATTAAAGTTTGCCCCCGACAGCGGCAGCCGCTATGTCATCGACGGTTTTAGCAGCAACAGCCTGCTGGCCTATGACATCAGCAATCCAGCCGAGGTGGCCAAAATCAATAACGCACAAATTGCCGGCACCAACCCCTATTCATTTGAGTTTGAGCCAACAACCTACGGTGACACCTATCTGGTGCTCGGCTCCGATATGCTCGACATCCCGGTGGGGCTGATCGAGGATAGAGCGGCAAACCTGGCCCATACCGCCAACGGCGCCGACTATATCCTGATCACCCACCGCGATGTCGGCTGGGATGTCAGCGGGGATGCTTACCAGTGGCTGGATGATCTTGCAACCCTTCGACAAGCTCAGGGTCTTCGGGTGTTTGTGGCCGACATCGAAGACATTTACGATGAATTCAGCTTCGGCATCCAAAGCCCTCATGCAGTCAAAGACTTTTTGGCCTATGCCTACAGCAATTGGTCTCCACCGGCACCCCGGCATGTGCTGCTCGTCGGTGATGCCACCTATGATCCTAAAAACCACTGGAACGAAAACGATACAACCGCCTATCTGCCCACCTACAGTATCTATACCGACCACAAGGGAGAGACGGTTACCGATCAGTGGTTTGTGACCTTCAGCGGCGACGATGCGGTGGCCGACATGCACATTGGACGCCTGCCCGCAGCCGATGCCGGCCAGGCGGCGGTCATGGTCGCTAAAATCATCGCCTATGAAAGCGCGATCAACACCCAGACCTGGCAAAATGATTTGCTGCTGATTGCCGATAACCAGAGGCCGGGGGCCGAATACCTGTATGAAGCCGACTTTGAAACCATGAACGAAGAAGCCGCTGCCCTGATCCCCGAAGCCATGGCCGATCCGTTCAGAGGCTATTTGAATGATTATGCCGCGGCGGCCTTTTTGACCGATGACATCATCGACACAATCAATGACGGGGTGCTGATGGTCAATTATGCCGGACATGCCGCCACACAGGTACTGGCTGAAGAACACATATTTGATGCGGGTGATGTCCCTGCTTTAGCCAACACCGATCGGTTGCCCTTTTTTGTCTCCATGGCCTGTGAAGCCGGCTTTTTTGCTTACCCGGAAACCTGGTTTTTCCCCTCGCTGGCCGAAGCGTTGCTGCGTTCGGATGCCGGAGCCATGGCGGCGTTTATGCCCACCGGCATGACAACCACCGAAGGCCAGCAGGTGTTGGATGCCGCTTTGTTTGAGGCCATCTTTAAAAAGGACATCCGTACCCTGGGCCCGGCCATCGCCGATGCCAAGCAAACCTTGCTGGCCAATGGCGACACCTATTTTGAGCAGATCAGTGACACCTTCTTGCTGTTTGGTGATCCGGCCACCGCGCTGAAGATCCCCCTGCCGCATGTGCCCGCCGGTGTGCAGGTGGAACGCAAAGAGGACGACGTACACATCCGCTGGGATGCGGTCGTTGATTGCAACAACAACGCAGTGGCCGGCTACAATATTTACCGCGCCGCCTCTGCCGCCGGGCCCTTTAGCAAAATCAACATCGGTCTTATCACCGACACGGTTTTTGTCGACACCGACGGCATCGCCGGCATGGCAGCTGGCGGCAGCAATGGCGACAGCTACTACGCTGTCAGCGCGGTGGATAACAGTGGCTTTGAAAGTGTGCAGTCTTTAGCAGTTAAACCTGCATCAATCGCATCGGCCGCATCGGCAGCCCCTGAGGTCGCGCCGTGTTTTATCAAAACGGCAACCAATCCAATGCCGGTCAAAATCTGGTGGGGGGTTGTCATATTCATTGTGGTGTTAACATTCGTAGTTGTCAGAAGTCAGGGGTCAGAAGACAGAAAGTAAAGACGGTGACATGGGTCACGGCGCAGGGAAAGGATCAGGAGCAGCAAACCGAGCTCTGGGCATCAGACAAGCTGCCAGAAGTCAAAAGCCAGAGGCAAATGGACTAAAAATTAATTTGAACAGGAACTAAAACCAAAGAGATAGAACAAAATTACGAATGGCGAAAGAAAAGAAAATGAACGCATTTGATGAATTAAAGCAGGTCAAAACCCTGCTGGTCGATGACGATGAGTTTATCCGCAACTCCCTTGATCTGGCCTTTAAAACCAAGGGCTGCCCGTTGCAAGTGGCTGAAAGCGCTGAAGAAGGCCTGCAGGCTATCAAAGAGCAGCAGTTTGACATCATCATCAGCGATCTGAGACTGCCCGGTATTAACGGGCTGGATTTTTTAAAGCTGACCACTGCGACCCATCCCAATGCCGTCCGATTTTTGATTACCGCCTACCGCGACGATCGGATGGTCTCCAAAGCCATTCGCAGCGGCATCGATCAATTCATTGACAAACCCTTTTCAATCAAAGTGCTCGTTAATCTGCTGGCTCTGGCACTCAGACGACAAGCTAAAGGAGAACTAACTAAACTTAATTAATGCAAATTTACAGAATGTTAGCACCCCCCGCCGCCATAATCCTTCGCTTCTTCTTATTTTCTTTGTGTTTTTCCGTGTGCCGTAAACCCTGAGCCGTATGCCGTACTGAATGCGCCTCGGGCCTCATGTCTCGTGCCGTTAATCGAATATTGACATTGTGCCGTTGAAAAAGTACAAGATACTTAAATAATGATAGATTTTAATTCAGATGATCGCCTGTATTATAAACGGATCGGAGGCTTTCATATGCAAGCACTTAAGGGCGAGGCTATCCCGCTGAAAGCAAGATGCCTCGTCCTTAACCTGCCCGCCTCGCCGTTTTCAGGGTGAAAATTAATGCGATAAAATGATTTTCATCCATTATATCAGATCGGAATGTTGTCTTATTTGAATAACATGCTTAAAATGGTGCCGATAAATAGCATCTTAATTTCGCATTAAATTTTATGTAAAATTCAGGCATAAAAGGAGTAGAAAATGGAGATTCACAATAGGGTGGAGAACGACGTTTTAATTATTAAGGTCGATGGCCGCATGGATGCCTCTAATGCATCGGTTGCCGAAAAAGAAATCAATAAAGTACTGGAGGGAGAGCAAAATCGCTTGCTTTTTGATTTAAGCGGGCTGGAGTACCTCAGCAGTGGCGGGTTGCGCGTTATCCTTGGAGCCGCCAAGGAAATCAGACGCAGAGAGGGTAAAGTAGCACTTGCCGCCTTAAAAGAATACGTTTATGAAATTTTTGAGATCAGCGGTTTTACGGCCATGATTCCGATCAAGGATACTGTTGAAGAAGGCCTCAAGGATCTTGCATGAAAATTAATGAGAGATGTTTTTTATTTATCCACACCACGCTAAGCAATTATGGTAGTTAAACTAGTGCCGGCCAGTTTTAATGGATGAAAATCATTTTATCTCATTAATTTACACCCTTTGGGCGAGCTGGAGGCTTCCATCTGCTGCGTTATTCAGAGCGAAGCATAGTTCACTATAGCTTCGTTCTGAAGTGCCTTGCATATGAAAGCCTCCAACTCGTGCAAGACACAATTAGTATACTTTTCTGGAATTCCAGAGCCGGGGAGCAAAATTGATGACGTCACAAAGTTCCGCAGTAGAAGCCATCTTGCTGGTGGACGACAACCCCACCAATCTTCAACTGCTGTTTGAAACCCTCGACGGTCGCGGATATAAGCTACTGATTGCCAAAGATGGCAAGGCCGCCCTTTCAATTGCCGGCAAGGCAAAACCGAACTTAATTTTGCTGGACATTATGATGCCGGAAATCGATGGCTACGAAGTCTGCCGCCGATTAAAAGCCGACCCGGCCACCGCAGAAATACCGGTTATTTTTCTATCGGCACTGACCGACACCAAAGACAAGGTGCATGGATTGGATCTGGGTGCGGTGGATTATGTCACCAAGCCGTTTCAACCCGATGAAGTCATTGCCCGCGTCAACACGCACCTGACCATATACCGGCTTAAAAAAGCCCTGGATCAAAAAAACAAAGAATTACAGGAAGCCAACGAATTATTGGAAGAACGCGTCAAGAAGCGCACAGCCCAGTTACAGGAATTAAACAAAGCCTATCAACGTTTTGTTCCCCGGGAGTTTTTAAACCTGCTCATGAAAGAAAGCATATTAGACGTCATCCTGGGGGATCAGACGGCCCGGCAGATGACCGTTCTATTTTCTGATATCCGGGGATGGACCACCATCTCAGAGGACATGACGGCCCAGGAAAGCTTTAATTTTATCAACGCTTTTTTAAATCGGGTCAGCCCGGTCATCACTGCTCACCAGGGGTTTATCGACAATTACCAGGGAGACGGTATGATGGCGCTGTTCCCGGAATCAGCTGATGACGGCGTTCAGGCGGCTATTGCAATGCATGCGGCCGTTTCAGAATATAATACAGAGCGCAAGCAAAAAGGGTATCAACCCATCGGCATCGGTGTGGGGCTGCACATTGGCGATTTGATGCTTGGCATCATCGGCCACGCAGAGCGCATGCAGGGTACCGTGGTGGCCGATGCGGTCAATCTGGCCTCACGTCTGGAAGGGTTAACCCGCGTATATGGTTCTTCGATCAGCATCAGTGAGCCCACCCTGAAACAGCTCAGAGATCCTGATCAATACAAACATCGTTTTGTGGACAAAGTTCAGGTCAAGGGCAAAAAAGACCCCGTCTCGGTGCATGAAGTCTTTGACGGTGATGCTCCGGAAGTTATTGAATTAAAGGAACAGACCAAAGAAGATTTTGAACAGGGCCTCTGTTTGTATTATGACCGCAAATTTTCCGAGGCCAGTGTGAAGTTCAACCAGGTGCTGGAGAAACACCCCGAAGATCGTGCTGCCCGTATTTATCTGAAACGCTCCGCCAACTATATGGTCAACGGCGTCCCGGATGATTGGATGGGGGTAGAGATCTTGACCCAAAAATAATTTAAATTGATCGTTTCAAATTAAAAAATAGGGATAAATCTCATTTTTATAAGGAATTCTATCCATCTTATATTTTTCGCCGCTTATCTTAATTACATTCGAAAATAAGGAAGTGCGGCATAAGTGGTTGTAGAAAAAAGCTTTTTAATACTGAAACGCTATTTTAACAACCACTAAAAATTTGAAACCCCTACGGGGATTGCCGATCTTACCGCATCTACTGCGTTAGATGCTGTCCCGCATAGTACACTATAGCGGAACAACATCTGCCTTGTAGCTGCGGCAACCTCGACAATCGCTCAATTAAATCGCTCAATTCAAATATAAGCTATCTCAAAAATGCATCTAAGGATCTTGGGTTGAGCCCGTTAGCCCGTTTTCCGATTCAAAAAAATAGGATTCGACCGTATTCCTTTTTGAACGGGCGCAACAGGCTAAACCGGCAACCGGCAAACCTGTATTAGGAAATACCATGAAGCTCAAGTATAAATTACTGCTACTGTATGCCGGGGCGGCCTTGTTTATTATGTTGGTGATTGGCAGCTTTCTGGCAACGGCCCTAAAAGAGGTTACCATTGATCGGATCGCCCGAAATTACCAGCAACAGCTGAAACACATCGATTTCGGGCTGAGCCGTTTAATCAAGGGCATGGAGCATGACCTGGAAGCCATTATGCAAGATGAGTCCGTGCGCTCTCGCGAAGATGAAAATTTTACTTCCTTTTTGGAGGCCGACGAAAAAACATTTAAATATGACTACGGCGAGCTGGAGCAGCGCATCATTTCAATCTTTAACGGCTACCGCACAACCCATCCTTATGTTCATTCGGTTTACATGGGCCGTGAAAACGGCAGTTTCGTGCGCTCCCACAAACGCGCCCGACCGACCCGCTATGATCCCCGAACCCGGCCCTGGTACAAACAGGCCAAAGAAAATCCCGGAACGATTGTGCGCACAACACCGTTTCGCTCGGTCACCAGCCCTGATGTCAGCATTGGATTCGTCAAAGCCCTGGTTGATCCTGAAGGCGTTTTATACGGCGTCGTGGGCACTTCGATCACCCTGAATGAGCTCACCCAGTATATTTCAAATATCAAACTCGACTACAACGGTTATGTGGCGCTCGCTGATGAAAAAGGAACCATTCTGGCAAGCCCGGATTCATCAGCTCTGTTTACCAGTTTAAAATCTACAGATCCCCAGCTGTTCGAAGATCTGTATACCAGCATCGATGGGCTTACGATCTTTGAAAGGGATGGGCAGGAGCGGTATGCTTTTTATTATACTTCGCCGCTACTGGAGTGGAAGCTGGCTGCCATTGTACCGGTTGCCGAAATCAACAAGGCGATCTGGATATTTGTTTTAAAAATACTGGCGGCGCTATTTGTTGCGCTTGTGTTGCTCAGTGTGCTGACAATGATGGGACTGCAGCATTTCGTGATCAAGCCCTTAAAAATGCTTAACGCCGGAACCGATCATATCAAACAGACCGGCGAACTCGACTACCGGATTGACATCCAGGCCAATGACGAAATTGGCAGTTTGGCGCTGTCGTTCAATGAAATGATCGGCTCCATCGATCAGGCAGAATCGGCCTTAAAAAAATCGGAAGCTGAACTCAAAAAACACCGCGATCACCTCGAGGACCTGGTTGAAGAGCGCACGGC
>JASFIV010000137.1:0-11993 GCA_050122475.1 Desulfobacterales bacterium
TTATAGTTGATTATACTTCAATTATTCAACAGTTTAAAGCGGATCCCAACGCCGCCGCGCTGCCGGCCGACTTTGACTATGAGGACATCCGTGCCAAACAAACCCTGGTTCAGGATTGGAATGATGATGACAAAATTCGGTCTTTCTTATTTAGCCGTGCAATTGCCGAGGCACAACTGCTCGCTGAAATGGCCAACCATTCATATGATTTGCTGGTGCTGGCGGGCTTTATGAGAACACTGACGCCTTATTTTATCGATCGGGTCAACCTGGATCGCAACAACCCGCGCATCATGAACATACATCCTGCTCTGCTTCCGGCATTCCCCGGCACTGATGGATACGGTGATACGTTTCGTTACGGTTGCAAGGTTGCGGGCTGCACCGTCCACTTTATTGATTATGGCGAAGACACCGGACCGATCATCGGCCAGCGGGCATTTGCCATTGCCCCGGACGATTCCCTTGAATTCATTCGGAAAAAGGGTTTGAAACTGGAATGGCAGCTCTATCCGGAATGTATCCAGTTGTTTGCCGAAGGCCGCTTAAAAACCGTTAAAAAGACCTTCACCCTCTCTAACGGTCAAAAACATCAACGCACTGTTGTTGAGATTCTACCACGGTCATTCAAACGTTAATCGTTAGATGCTTTTGGCCTCTGGTTTCAGGAGCCTGGTATCTGATGCTCGGCAAGCCGCAAGCCGCCGGCAGTAGGGGTTTTAATAAATAACCAATAACGAATAACAAATAACATTGTTACAGGTAGGAGCGTGCACCCATATAACGGGTTCTGAAATATTGACTGGACAAAGATGAGGTTTTGATACGACTGCCTCTGCGCGGCGCGTGTAAAAATTTATTATTGCCCGTATAAATTCCGACATGGGAAACCCGGCTGCCGCCGCTTGTCGCAAAAAACACCAGGTCACCTTTTTGCAGCTGGCGGCGGTCAATTTTTTTTCCGACCTTCCATTGCTGCCTGGATGACCGCGGCAGGTCCAGACCATTTATACGGTAGACCACCATCGTAAACCCGCTGCAATCAAAGCCGGTCCGGGGGGATTCGCCGCCCCACCGGTAGGGCACGCCGACGTATCGCCGTGCCGTTTTAACGATTTTTTCCCTGAATTGCCGATTATTTTTGCGACCATCCCGCATCGCCGCGTAGGCTTCCGGTTTTACAATGTAAAATGACTCAATGATACCCCGGCGTTGCATGCTTTCCGCTCTACGGCGGGCGGCGGCTTTGGATCTGAAGTTATCAAAACGCACCTTATACAGACCTGAATTGTCAAGAAAATGATAGGCGTCTAATCCCTGGCGCTTCAACTTGTTGGTCAGGCGAACGGCATTGTCGATGTTTGCAAAGGCGCCGACCTGAATAGTATAGCCCATCCGCTGCAGTTCCGGTGCTTTTGGGATCGAAGCCTTAACGGGTTCAGTGGTGCGCGCACCGCAGCCGGCCATTATCAACAGACATGCCAAGGCACTCGGAATCATGCACCTCTTTATTGCCATTGTGGAGTGTGGTCGTCTTCGATAGTTCATTCATGTATCCGATTTCAGATATCAGATGCCAGATTTCAGAAGACAGAAGACAGATGGCAGAGGATAAAAATTTGAATGCACCGCGCCAATTAAAATTTGATCTGTTTCTTCTGTCTTCTGTTTTCTGTCCTCTGACCTCTGGTGCCTGCTACGGTGCCGCGCCGATCAGAACCTTGACAATAATGGGAAAGGCGATAAAGGTTCCCAGCGAGCTTCCGAGATTGGTAAAGACCACCACCAGCAGAATGCGGGTCACGTTGTTTTTCCAGAAACCCCGAACAGAGAGAATATCATCCGGCAGGGTCTCCAGGTCCCTTACTTTGGGTTTCCGCGAAAAGGCTTCCACGAGTCCCGAAACCCATCCGGCTGCAATCATGGGATTAAGTGATGTCAGCGGTGCGGCCAGAATGGAGGACAGAATAGTGGCTGGGTGGGCCAGGGCGATGACGGCGCCGATACCGGCCAAAATCCCGTTGGCCAAAATCCACCACACAATCATATCCGTGCCTGCTTTTTTCCCACCATAAAAGAATCCGGCTAGAAACAACCCAATGATGGCCGCCGGAATCAGCCATTTTAAAATATCGACTGTTTTGCTTTTGGGCGGAAGCGTTTCCAGTGCATGGATGTTGATGTCGTTCTGCCAGTGTTTTTGAATTCCCGGAATGTGGCCGGCTCCGACGACGGCAACGATCTTGTCGCCAGGTGCTGTGCGGATTTTTTCGACCAGATACTGGTCGCGCTCGTCAATCAGAATGGATTTTATTTCCGGCAGCGATTTACCGACTTCCGTCAGCAGCGTTTCCAAAACGTCTTGCTGCTTCATTTGTTCAATGTCTTCTTCTTTGATTTCATCCAGTTGCCCTAAAGACAGCATTAATTGAAAAATCAGCTTTAATTTGCTCCACAATCCCATCACACGCCAGGTTCTGGACAGAGTGGTGCGGATATCCCGATCGGCAAGATGAATTTGGGCCCCCACTGATTCGGCGCTCTCGATGGCCGCTATCATTTCCTCACCGGGTTTGACATCAAATTGTTTGGCAATTCGTTTTTGAAATGAGGCCAGCAAGAGATTCGACAGCAGCAAAAAGGACTTTTTCTCTTTAACGATTTTGACGATGTCGGTATTCTGCCAGCGATCCTTTTGCTGAATGGCCTGGAATCTGGACGAACAGAGCTCGACACAGACCGTATCTGGTTTTTCTTGCTCGATTACCGATTTTGCCAGGCGGGCACTCTCTCTCGAGACGTGCGCGGTCCCAACGAGGATGAAATCTTTTTCGTTAAATTTCAAGTAGGTCAAATTAGGGTTGTCTGAGATCATGAATTCAGTATATATTCATTTTGGCGTTTTTTGAAGACCCAATTAGAACTGCATATGGTTGCGTTGCTTATATAATATATTCCACCTTGCAAGGCAACAGACAGACGGCTTTATACGCATCTGGTGCTGATGGTATCGCTTACTCTGGATGTTCTGCCATGATGATCTATGATGATAATTTTTCCTGGGAAGGATGGGGTGGCGAGTTACGCCTGGCCAGCGGTGAGTGCCGGCTGCGGATATATGATTTGCAAAAGGAAAAAACTGACGGACCGGCACATCTCAGACCGATGATCGTCATTGTATCCGATATTCCGGAAAGCCGAATGTCGGTGCGCAGTTGTACCGGCCATATCGCCACCAACGTTGCCCGCCAGTTTAAGATCGAACCGGATCGGATGCTCTATATCGAGTATTATCCTGAAACGGCCTACGGAGAGCACAACGAGCACATTATCCCTGAAAAATATGATGTTGTGGATTTTACCTGGCATGAAGGTCGGGCCATCGAACCCAGATGGCGGCCCCTTAAATCGCCGATGCTGGATGTGATCAAGGATATCGTGGAATTGAATTAAAAAAGGCCGGTCGCGGTGATTAGAACGTTTATTGAGTTTGTGCCTGCTGATTGTTAAATTCTTCTTCAATCTGGCGGGCTTCTTCGGCAGCCTGGCGAGCGTCTTCTACCGCCTGTCTGGCGCGCGCTTGAGCCGCTTCAGCGCGTTGTATTTCTCTTTGGATTCGTTTCCTGAATTGTTTTCTTTTTTCCTTGGTTGAGCCCAGCCGGCGGACGTAGACTTCAACTTCCTGCGTGATCTGATCGGCTTGTTCGGCGGCTTCCTGAGCTGCTATATCTGCTTCGCGGGCACGCTTTTTTGCTTCTTCGACGCGGTTTATCTCAGCTTCTTGCTCACGTTCGCGGTCGCGCCGTTCTTTTCTATTTTGTAGCTCCTGGATTTCGGCAGCCGTTTTTTCCTGGTATTCCAGTGTGTCTTTGATTTTCGATTTGGGCGGTGGCGGGGTGTCTGTCACGTGCAGATTGCCGTTCTCGTCTGTCCAGGTGTAAACCTGCCCGGCGAAAAGGTTGAAATTAAATATACCCGCTAGCAGGACGCAGATGATGATTGCTGAAAATTTCATTTACCCCTCCACAAAATTTAAGTATATTCGCAATTGAGGTTGGTGTCAAATGTTTGAGCCAAAGTAAGTGAATATTTCCCCAGAGATAATTTACCATAATAACGGCGCCTTCAATCCTCTATAACAATAGACCAAATCCCAAGTCTCAAGCACCAGATGACAAATAAATCACCAATCTCAATTTTTCAAATGATCAAAACATTTGGAGTTTTGATTTTTGGTCATTGGGGTTTGTTTGATATTTGGTATTTGGGTTTTATGAATTATAATGCGGTAATTTTTCTCAATTCAAGATCCAAAGAGTCTAACCAGATAACAATGGACTTATAAGAAATCATTAATGGACTCGATAGAAGTATACAGCAAACATTGATTGTAGGAGGTCTATCATGGCACTTGTTATAACCAGTTCCGCATTTTCCGATGGCCAGGCCATTCCCAACCGGTATTCCTGTGATGGGCCGGATGTTTCCCCGGATTTAGCGTGGAGCGGCGTTCCTGAGGGGGCCGCCAGCATGGCGCTGATATGTGATGACCCGGATGCGCCCATGGGTACCTGGGTGCACTGGGTGCTGTTTAACATTCCTGTCGATGCAGACGGCTTACCGGCCGAAATACCGTCTGACGCTGCTCTGGAAAACGGCGCCCGTCATGGCACAAATGATTTTCGCAGATTGGGCTACGGAGGGCCTTGCCCGCCGGGCGGCACACACCGCTATTTTTTCAAGCTTTACGCACTGGACACCATGCTTGAACTGGACAGCGGAATTACCAAGGCCCAGCTGCTTGAAGCCATGGAAGGCCATGTCCTGGCCGAGGGGCAGCTGATGGGCACTTACAGCCGATAAGGTTAGTTAATGGTTATTCGTTATCAGTTATTCGTTGAGGAGCTTCAGCAGACCGCGAATAGCATGCTACTGGCTTCTGGCTTCCTCAGGGACTGCCCTGCTTTCAGGTTCTCATCAATTCTATGATACCCGAAACGAGACACCTGCAAACATGTAACTTGTATCGGGTAACAAATGAATCGGGTAACAAAAGCCAGTGGCCAGAAGCAAGAAGCCAGCGGCCTTAAAAGAATAACCATTAACAATCACTTTTGGTTCCAAAAATCCTGGAGATGATCAACCAGCTGCTGCGGATTTTGCACCCTGATCGGATCCCATTCTTCGCGAAGCAGGGTTTTATATTGATATTGGGCATAGCGCTGATCGACTAAAAGAACCACACCGCGATCATTTTTTGTTCGAATCACCCGACCAGCAGCCTGCAGGACGCGATTGATGCCCGGGTAAAGATAGGCATATTCGAAACCGGCATCCTGGGTATTGGCAAAATAGTGCTTGATGAGTTCTCTTTCCAGACAGATTCCCGGCAATCCCACACCGACCACCACCGCACCCACCAGGCGATCGCCGACCAGGTCGATTCCCTCACCGAAAATTCCGCCCATTACCGCAAAGCCAATAAGGGTTTGGGGGTTATTCCGGGAAAAACGCTGCAAAAACGCCTCTCTTTCAGGCTCCGACATACCGGGCGTTTGCAGAATGGTCTCCATATGCGGATGGCGGGCTGTGAAGGCATCAAAAATTTTACGCATGTATACGTAAGAAGGAAAATAAAGCAGATAATTGCCATTCTTTTGTCCGACCAAGGCAGCAATCACTTGAGCGACCTGGTCTACCGTCTGGTCGCGCTGACGATAGTAGGTTGAAATTTGATCGCAGATGAACAGACCCAGGTTCTCGCCCGGAAAGGGTGATGGTAGAATCAGCTGGGGAGCGGCCGGATCGCAGCCCAGTATTTGTTTGAAATAATCAATGGGGGTCATGGTGGCCGAAAAAAATATGGCCGTGCGACAGCGTTGCAGGGCGCGTTCGAGATGGACGGCCGGGTCGACACAAAACAACTTTATGTTCAGGTCTTTTCCGCGTTTTTCGTAACACGTCCTGTAGCTATGATCATATTGGTCGGCCACCCGGATGAAACCCGATATGGCAAAATATAGGTCGAGTAAGCTCTCACGAAAGGCTGTTTTTATGTTTTTGGCCAGCCAGCGTTCGGTGATGAAAAGAAAGCTTTTCAACAGAGGAATCAGTTCTTCGGGCGGGCTCTCTTCTGCCATTGGATTGGCCATTGCTTCACATATTTTGCGTGCCCTGACCAGCCAGGCATTGATACGGCCAAGGCTTTTAAATACCTGTGGTAGCTGTTTCTTTAGCTGTCGGCGAACGTCTAAAACCGGCTGTTTGAAAATTTCCGCCGAAAACATTTCTCGCGAACGATCCACCAGATTGTGCGCTTCATCGATCAAAAAGATATAGGCACCGTTTTCTTCCTGGAAAAAGCGGCGCAAATAAACCCGTGGATCAAAACTGTAATTGTAATCGCAGATGATGCAATCCACCCACAGAGACAGCTCCAGGGAAAATTCAAACGGGCACACCCGAAATGCTCTGGCTGTGTCGATAATCTGATCACGGGTAAACGCGTCCTGCTTGAAAATCGATTCTACCGCAGCATTAATACGGTCATAGTGGCCTTTGGCAAATTCGCATTCATCCGGCTGGCAGGCACTCTGAGGGCAAAAACAGATTTTGTCCTTTGCCGTCAGGGTTAACGATTTTAATCTGAGACCTTTAGCCCTTAATTCGGCAATGGCTTTTTCAGCCACCATCTGGCCGGTCGTGCGGGCGGTCAGGTAGAAAATCTTTTGATCGCGGTTTTCAACAAGGGATTTAACGGCCGGATAGAGCACGGCGATGGTTTTGCCGATACCGGTGGCCGCCTGAACCAGCAACTGCCCGCTGTTGCGAATCGTGCGGAATGCTTCCACTGCCATCTGTCGCTGCCCGGGCCGGTAAGTTGCAAAAGGAAATTCCAAATCCTGGATGGATGCATCGCGGCAGTCGGACCAATCAACAAGGGTTGCGGCCCATTTTAGGTAACGGGTCACCAGGTCATTAAAAAAAATCTCCAGTTCTGACAGACGATATGCGCGTTTGATTTCACTGTGGTTGCCGGTGTCGATCTGATAATATGTCAGCTGGATGGTAATCTCATCCAGCTGATGTTGGCACCCGTATATGTAAGCGTAGGTTTGAGCCTGCCCCCAATGGACCGGGTGTTCATTTTTTTTGTAGTAAGCCGGATCGCGCGAGGTGGTTTTTATTTCTTCGATGATGGTGCCATCGGGTTCGGCATATACACCGTCAATGCGGCCGCCGATACGCAGACGGAATCGGTCGGTTTCAACCTCATAGGAGATCGCCACTTCGGGTTGATAGGTAGCCGGGCGTGAGCTTTGAATTTTTTGATGAGCCCGAATCGCCTCGACCGGGCGGCTGGCTCCCAGAAACTCAAAAGCCAGATCCCCGGACCGAAGTACATATTCGACCAGTTCCCGCACCGCAATTTTCAGTTCGCGTCGCAATCGATGTTTAATTTAACCTCATTTATGAAAGGCTGGGTCGTTTTGTACCGGTTTATGCCATAGTGGCCAGACAGGGTTGTTTGGGTTTATCTAAAGATGGGCGTCAAATCAAGGAAGAATCAGTCAAGGGAAAGCGAATATTGGAATGCTGGAATATTGGCGTACTGGAAAACTGGAGCTTGGAGTGTTGGAGTACTGGAGCAAAATCAATTGCGGATTTTTGATTGCGGATTGCGGATTTAAATGTCAAACATATCGTCCATTCAAAATCCGAAATCTGCAATCTGCAATCCGAAATAAAAGTTACACAATACTCCTGCTCGTACTAGGCTTCTTGCCCCGGAACCCAGATCAGATTGAACATAGGAACTGCTTATTCTTTGACCACAAAATGCACGCGCCTGTTTTTGGCACGGTCTGCCTCGGTTTTGCCTGTGGTAACGGGGCGTTCTCTGCCGAAACTGATGGGTATCAGCCGCTCTCTTGCGATGCCTTCTCGAATTAAGAACGACTTCACCTCCCCAGCGCGGCGATCCCCAAAGGCTATATTGGTTTCCCGGGTACCGCGTTCATCGGTGTGGCCTTCGATGATTACCGCAACATCGGGATATTTTTTTAAGAATTCGGCTTTGCGATATAAAATGGTGCGAGCCTGCGGCTGCAGCTGATAGCTTCCCTTTTTAAAATAAATATCTTCAGTCACAAACTGCCTTTTGGCCGCCTGGAATTGGCGCTTTTCGGCTTCCTGACGTTTACGTTCAGCTTCCAGTTCCTTCTGCCGATCTATTTCAGTCTGATCTACAGTGGTGCTGGGTTCTTGTTCGACGGTTGTTTTCTTTTTGGCGCAGGCCGGAATGATGGCCAGAGCGGGGATCATCAGCAAAAGGATTAAGCCCCTTCGCAGTGTGTTGTGCATGTCGGCCTCCTCGTATAAATGTATAAACTCTATGCAGGTATGTTGATCAATTGAGATTTTTCTGCCGCTATTTGCTGCTAAATTACTTAGATTATAGTATAAAAATGAAAAAAAGTAAATTATATTCATCCTAGCGCCGGCATGCGGGTGCCTATATCTCCCACGGCAGGTGCTATTCGGGAAAAATCGCATCATTTTGTAAAAAGGGCTTGACAGGCCGATTTTTTCTGGTATAGTTCACGGTATGAACCAAATACTAAATCGACCATCAGCAGATCAAGCGAAAGAGGTGCCGGACTATCAATTAAAGCAATTTCAAGAACTTATTTTGAAATTGTTCCAATGCTGTCAGGAACGGATGCAGTATCAATGCGACCGGTTTGACCTGCCGGATGCCGAACTCAGATGCCTGATGCTTTTCGGAAAAGAGCGCTACCTGACCGCCAAAGGCATTGCCTTGAAAATGAATGTTGTCAAAAGCCGGGTATCCAAAATTGTTGAGGGGCTGCTGCGAAAGAAACTTATACAGCGCATCAAAGACCCCGAAGACTCCCGTATCAGCCTGCTTAGCCTCACACCGCAAGGCCACAAAAAATTAAATCAAATCAATGTGTTTCTTGAGGATGTCCATCATCAGGTACTGCTTCAAATCGCCCCGGATCAGCGCAAAGCGGTTTTGACCAATCTGGATATCCTCAAAGCCTCAATGGAGGCTGTTAAAGAAATGATGATCTAGTGAATAGAATGTCGACGTACGGGAAGTCGAAATTTTAAAGAGCCGATGGGGGCAAGAAGGCATATATTTTTTCAGATAAAGGTTCATAACATAAACTAAATATGGGGAATATAATTATAAAAACTTATAATAATTATATAAAAAGGGTTTATACCCATAACTAAGGGAGGGTAATCATGGACATGCAAAATATCGAAAATCAATTCACAGAGTTTCAATCCCAGCTGGCGGCGCTGGAGAAAAAAACCGCAGAAGACAAGCTTTCGATGGTGGTGTTCAGTGGTGACTTGGACAAAATCATTGCTGCTTTCGTTATTGCCACCGGGGCGGTGGCCATGGGAATGGACGCGGTCATGTTCTTTACGTTTTGGGGAACACCGGTTCTCAGAGATGCCAAGAAAAACGTCGGAGGCAAAGACACCTTTGGCAAGATGTTTGGGAAGATGTTGCCCAAAGGGATGAGCCAGGTCAAGCTTTCCAAGATGAACATGGGGGGTATGGGCACGGCCATGATGAAATCACTGATGAAAAAGAAAAACGTCGCCTCTCTGGAGGAATTTCTGGCAATGGCCGAGGAATTGGGCGTCCGAATTTTTATCTGTGAAATGTCTATGGATTTGATGGGCTTTAAGAGAGAGGAAATGATCGACTACGAAAATTTAACCTTTTGTGGTGTTGCCAAATTTTTGGAAGAGGCAGCTAATAGTAAAGTCCAACTATTTATTTAAAACCGACCTCAAAAATGCATCTAACGCCCAAGGGCTGTGTTCCAAACCAATTCAAAATGCTCGAATACTAACGTGTATGCTCCACTTTTGAATTGGTTTGCGCCTTGCCTTTGGACGTAATCTACTATTTTTGAGATCGGTTTTAGTAAGTCATTTTAATTCTAAATATTTAGCTGAGCTGGGCTTGTGATTCTTGTCTTCCCTATGGCGAAAAATATTTTCCTTCAGGAGACTGTGTCAGGCAACGGCTCAAGCGATAAAAACAGGAGGTAAACAATGAGTGATGATATTAAAGTCGACAAAGTATTTGATTTAAAGGGCCTGCCATGCCCCATGCCGGTGGTTAAGGTCAGCAAGGGCATCAAAGAGGTTGAGATCGGTCAGGTGATTGAAGCCCAATCGACGGATCCGGGTTCGCTAACAGACTTTCCAGCCTGGGCCCGAACCAGTGGTAATGAAATTCTGAAAACCGAACAGGATGATGATGTAATTAAATTTTACATCAAACGCAATGCCTAAACTTCTCCGGTTTTGCTGCCGGTCCTCAGGTAAATCTACTGCGGGCCGGCAACACGAAAACCCGCAGGCAAATAGAGCGGCGGCCAGATTCGGTATCTGTCGCCATTTAGAAAAAACGGGAGGTCATGTTGGATACGCTGTATTACATTATACTGGTGCCGATGGTCTATTTTGCTTTTGCCGTATTTATAATCGGCACGACGGTCCGCCTGATCACCATCTTTCGCACCCCCAAACATCCGTCCCCGCTTCAGGTCTATCCCGAGAAAAAACCCGGCTGGTTATGGGCGCTGCATGACACGTTCTTGTTTCCCACCGTTCGCAGACACAAACCCCTGCTGTGGATATTTTTGATGGCGTTTCATATTTGCATCTTGCTGCTCATTCTCGGGCATCTGGAGCTTTTTGGCGAAATCGAAATACTGCAATTGATTCCCCATGAAATATTTCTGGGGCAGGGATTGGTGGGTTTGATCGCTTCCATTGCGCTGCTGTATTTTTTGTTCCGCCGGTTTATCTCGCCGGTACGGGAGTTGTCGGTTCCGGAAGACTATTATCTGTTAATTTTGTTGTTTCTGGTGGTGTTGTTCGGCAGCCAGATGGACTGGGCCCGCAGATGGTATTTTTACGAAACGGTGACTGTCGAGCAGTACCGGGAATATCTGAGTAGCCTTTTAATCTTTGATCCTTATCTGCCGGCGGAACTGACCGAATCGGGTCATTCGTTTATGCTGGTGCTACACATATTTTTCGCCAATTTGTTTTTGATATTTTTCCCGTTCAGCCAAAGCATGCATTCGTTTTTGTCGTTGCCGGTCAACAAGCTCAGAATCGGTAAGTAGTTGGATTCAGGGTTGTGGAACCGGTAGCTGTCAGATTTAAACTATTATAGGGTTACTGGTTTCTGGTCACTGGCAGAGGATTCTGACCAGCAGCAAGCTTTCAGCTACCAGCTGCAAAAGGCCAGCCGCCAGCTGCCAGCAGCGAAAAGCCAGATGAAATTTGGCACATTAAGTATGCGTATGGCGATATAGATGTCTAAGCAACTTAGAATAACAGGACTGTGATGATGGATGAAAAAACAAGAGATGATTTGCTTAAGCTGTTTGAAAGCAAACTAAACGAAGCCATGCGGCTTTATCTGGAAACCTGCACGCGTTGCGGGGTGTGTACCGAGGCCTGTCATGTGCATGCCTCAATGGGGCAGGTCAAGTACATTGCCGCCTATCGGGCTGAAATTGTGCGTCGCCTTTATAAAAAATATTTCAAGGGTCGCGGCAAAATCTGGCCTTCGGTCGGTGAGGCCAAAGAACTGAGCGAAATGGCGCTTGACGAGCTATACGAAGCCGCATACTCCTGCACGGGTTGCCGGCGCTGCATGGTGTATTGCCCCTTTGGCATCGATACTCAGATGCTGATGTCAATTGCCAAATTGCTGCTGGTTGGTGCCGAAATGGAGCCCGAAATCCTTACCCTACTGGCGGACACCTCCATTGAAAAAGGAAAATCCATCGAGCTATTTAAAGACAGCTTTATGCAGGGCATCAAACGCCTGGAAGATGAAGTCGTATCAAAATGGAAATTAGAAGCTGGTGAGACCGCCATTCCGGTGGATGTCGAAGGCGCTGACCTGCTTTATGTGGCCC
>JASFIV010000138.1:0-11958 GCA_050122475.1 Desulfobacterales bacterium
CAGAGACTGCACCCGCAAGGGACGCGACGGCTTTTTGGATCTGGTTCTGATGTTCAAAAGGAAGGATATCGCCAAAGTCATCGGTCCGGCCACAGACGAAAGCTGCCTTGTTCTAACGCTCACCGGTCAGACGTTTGAAGGGAAAGACATTCTGGGCGATGATGTGGTTCACATCACTAGTAAAAAGCAGGCTTCCAAAAATTGGTTTAAAAGCTTCTTTTTTACCTGGTTGAAGGCACACAAGAATGAAAAGGAGGACAAAGACAGCGAAATTGAAAAGCCGAAAAAAACCAAGATAAAAAAGAAAGGCAAAAAGAAAAAGTCAGCTCATAAGAGGGCAAAAAAACACTGGGATCATTAACATCGTCGTTGATACAAACATAAAAAAAATGCACTTGTAAACGGTTACAAAGAAATACATCAACTAACAATTTGACATAGTTCTTAATTGAAGCCCGATAGCCGGGTTGCCTGAAAGCTTTCATCAGGCAGTCCGGCTATTTTTTTATTTTCAGGTCAGTGTCTTGATCGGTAATAGCGGTTGACAATAAAATGTGACCTTGGATACTTATCTTATAGGTGGTGGGGGTCAAGCGCTCAGATGTCCCAGCCAAAGTTGTAATTAAACAGATATTCCATTGTTGAGTGAACATCATGCCGCTATTCTATAATCTGGATAGGTACGGTCAAGAAGCGGGCAGAGTCGCCGGTCGACTTAAGGCACTGCGCACCACCCTGCAGAACCATCCCGACGGCGCCGAGCGCAGCGTGCCGAATAAAAATGCCACCGACACCCTGCTGCTGGCGACCTGGAATTTAAAGGAATTTGAAGGCGGGCGCAACGACAAGCGCATCGATGAATCCTACTGGTATATTGCCGAGATCATCTCGCATTTTGATCTGGTTGCCATTCAGGAGGTCGGCGGCCATTTGGGTGCCCTCAACAAGCTTCGCCGGCGGCTGGGCGGCACCTGGCAGTATGTGGTCAGCGATGTGACCGAAGGCAGCGCCGGCAACCAGGAGCGCATGGCCTTTCTTTTTGATCGGCGTAAAATCCGATTCAGCGGCGTGGCCGGCGAAATTGTGATTCCGCCGATCGAAGACCCAAAAGGCAAAACCATCGCACCCGCCGATCAACTGACCCGCACGCCCACCATCGTCGGGTTTGAGGCCGGCTGGTTCCGCTTTATGCTGTCCACGGTGCACATCCTCTGGGGCAAGGATATTCCCGAGCATCCGGCGCGGGTGGCTGAGATCAAGGCCCTGGCTGAATTCCTCAAAGTCCGCAGTGAGGACAAGTCGGCCTGGAGCCGCAATTTAATTTTGCTCGGCGATTTTAACATTTTCGCCGCCGATCCGGCCAATGCCGCCTACAACGCTATCACCGAAAACGGTTTTATCATCCCGCCGGCGCTGCAGAACATTCCACCGACCAATGTCGGTAAAAAGCGCCGCTTTTACGATCAGATCGCCCTTAAAGTGCGTGAAAACAATCTGGCACCCACCGGTCGCGGCGGCGTGATTGACTATTTTGATCGGGTCTATCGCGATGATGATTATGATGCCTATTTTTCAGCCATGATGGACGGCAAAGATGCGGATGATCCGGCCAATCCGCTCACCTATGACACCCGTGGTAAAAAGCGCAGCGAAAAGCAGCGTCGCTTCTATTACCGCAATCACTGGCGGAGACGGCAAATGTCGGACCACCTGACCATGTGGCTGGAATTAAAGATTGATTATGGCGAGGAGTATCTAAAGAAAAGATTACTTGAAATCTGATGGGGTTCCTCGAACAACTTTTTGCCAGGCCCGATAATATGCCACTTCCCATGTCACATCTGAATGAACCATAATATGGGAGGCTGCAAAGTTGTCGGCAATAGTTCCTTAGCGTATTGCGTGTGCTCAAATTCTAACTTTGCGTCTCAACCTTGCAGCCTCAAAAACAAACAGCCTGGTTTCGGTATGATACTGATATCCTTTTGACCCTAATTGTCGACCCGTTGCTTGTACCCGCGCCGCAGCAGATTATCCAGCGCCACGCCTAGACTTTCCAGATCAGCGAGCAGCTGCACGTTATCGTTATCAAATTGATCGATAATCGACGTAGCCCCCTGTCCGCCGACAAAAATAATGATGTCCTTTCTCAAAAGGTGACGCAGCTTTTTGACTTCACTAACAACCTGGCACTGATCCAACGAGAAGGTAATGCTTAAGGCCACCGCTTGGGCACTGGTTGAGATCACAGCGGCAGCAATTTCATCTGCCGGCAGATTTGAGCCAAAGTATAAGGAGCGCCAGCCGGACTCACGCGCAACAAGGGCTAATGCTAGGGCACCCAGCTCATGCCGATGGTTAAGGGGCGTTGCGACCACAATGCGGGGTGCCTCGGGCGAACCCTCCAGTGAGTCTATCAAATTCCACATTACTGAGCGGATAACAGGCGTCGCCAGATGCTCATTGATGATTTTCAGATCTCCACGCCTCCATAACTCTCCAATTTTTTTGCACAATGGTACGATCACGCCATTGATTAACTGAAGTTTCGTCAGGTGCACCGAAGCCTGCTCCAGAGCATTTCTCAGCCCGCTTGAATTGAGCTGAAGGACAGACTTCAGGGCCGCATCATAAAAGGTAGTGGCATCGGTGGGTTGTAGCATATCTACTTTAACAAGCCCACCAGCCGGCATATTGGCATTGATGAGGCGTAATAACGCATCTGATGGCAAGTTGGCCACTTGAGAGATGCTATGACCCGCATCGACAGCCTTTTTAAGCAGCTGTAACCGCAAGACATCTGATTCACTATACAATCGTCGATTAGAGGGCGTACGCGCTGGAGAGACTGCCCCGTACCGCTTTTCCCACACGCGTATCAGCGCCGGTGAAAGGCCTGCACGCTGAGCAGCAAACTTAATAGAGCAAATTTTTTGTAGTTTCATTTTCTTGTTCATAAAGCCATTTTAAGAATTTTTTTGACATTGTCAAATTTTTGTTTAGATTATGTCTAATAACGAATTAACCTGTGTGTGAAAGGATATTAAAATGGAAAATTCTGAGGCAGCTTCCAACGATAAAGCACTTATCGTAGTCGAAAAAGATGAGATACCCGAAAGTATACCTGTTTTACCAATTAGAAATCAGGTTGTTCTTCCTACGCTTCACACGTCATTAGCGATCAAATCGGATTCAATAAGTATGCTTGACTCGGCGCTAAAAGGCAATCGTCTGATCGGCGTTGTTGGAGTGCCTGACGGTGAATCAGAGCTACCAATGTCAAAGCAGGTTTTTGGTACCGGCACTGTGGTAAAGATAACCTATGTCACGCGGGCATCTGAGGATGCGACTGTAATCGTGGCTGAGGGTTTAAAACGCTTCCGGGTAGTGCAATGGCTATCGGAAAAACCGTATTTGAAAGCCCGTATCCGGCTGGCTCCCGAAGTTGCTGAATCTAATTTAGAAACGGAGGCCTTGCATCGAAATTTGCGTAATCTTTGCAAAGAGGTCTTCTCATTATCGATGACTGCACCGAAGGAGGCAGTCGAAGGATTGTCTAATATTCAGGATCCATTGCATCTGGCATACATCGCTGCTGCCTATTCCGATATCGGGTTCGAAAAAAGACAAGAAATCTTGGAGATAGACCACACAAACGATAAGCTGCGCGAGCTGGTTGGTATATTGTCACATGAGATAGAGGTCCTTGAGCTGGGCAAAAAAATTCAGAATAAAGTGCGTAATGAAATGAACAAATCCCAGCGTGATTATTATCTGCGACAGCAGCTCAAAGCCATCAAAAAAGAGCTGGGCGAATCGGGCGAGGAGGAATCTGATGCTGCCGAATTTCGAAACCGGATTGATAGTTCAGCCATGAGTGATGAAGCGCGGGTGGAAGCTCTCAGGGAATTAGATCGATTTGCGGAAATGACCCCTCAATCAGCAGAGTATTCGATGGTCAGAACCTACTTAGAATGGCTGCTGGACCTCCCGTGGGGTGATATGAGTGATGATCAATCCGATATTGCCGCCGCACGAGACATTTTAGATGCAGATCACTACGCGTTACATGAGGTTAAAGATCGCATCATTGAATTTTTGTCGGTTCGAAATCTGTTGAATGTCCGCCGCGCAGTTCCACCATCAGATAATTCGGCTCATACATCGTCAGCTGCGGGGGCTATATTGTGCTTTGCCGGACCGCCGGGAGTCGGCAAAACCAGTTTGGGGCAAAGCATTGCGCGTGCCATGGGGCGCAAATTTACCCGTATGAGTTTAGGCGGCATACGAGATGAAGCAGAAATCCGGGGCCACAGGCGCACTTACATCGGCGCCTTGCCCGGCCGGATTATTCAAGCAATCAAGCAGGCTGGCACGCGTAATCCGGTTTTTATGCTCGATGAGGTCGACAAACTTGGAGCCGACTGGCGCGGAGACCCCAGCAGTGCCTTGCTGGAGGTTTTAGATCCTGCTCAAAATGCAGCATTTCGTGACAATTACTTGAATGTAGATTTTGATCTAAGCGAGGTCATCTTTATCGCAACAGCCAATCAGCTGGAAACTATCCCGCCGCCTTTGCGGGATAGAATGGAAATTATACAGGTGGACGGCTACACTGAATTTGAAAAACTTCAAATAGCCAAGCATCACCTGATACCGCGGCAAATCGAAAGCCATGGCCTGGACGATAATGACATGACCTTTATGGATGAGGCTGTTCGTAAAATCATCAACAGCTACACCCGAGAATCCGGTGTGCGCCAGCTGGAGCGGCTTATTGGGGGCATCTGCCGCAAATGCGTCGTCCACTTGACAACCAATGGCTGGTCACACCTTATGGTGACGCCCGAGCACGTGGCAGATTTTTTGAAGAAAGAAAAGTTCGAGTCCGAAGTATCAGAAACCATTGATCTGCCGGGTGTGGCCACCGGCTTGGCTGTTACAGCGACCGGCGGGGACATTCTATTCATCGAGGCAACCCAAATGCATGGAAATGGCAAACTAAGATTAACCGGTCAACTGGGTGACGTCATGCGAGAAAGTGCCCAGATTGCATACAGCTACATTCGGGCGCAAACAGATCGGTTGGGTATCGAACCCCGAGATTTTGAGCGCTCAGACGTGCATTTACATGTGCCAGCAGGTGCAATTCCCAAAGATGGTCCATCCGCAGGTATTGCGATGATCATGGCCCTGGCCAGTTTATTCAGTAATCGTTCGGTTCGCAGTGATGTCGGCATGACCGGTGAGGTCACATTGCGCGGTCGTGTGCTTCCTGTGGGCGGCATTAAAATGAAAGTGCTGGCTGCCCACCGCGCTGGACTCAAAACTGTCATTTTACCCAAGCGCAATGCGCGTGATCTGGACGACATACCGGATGAGGTCCATAACGCCATGCAATTCATTCTGGTTGATCGAATCGATGAAGCGATAGATGTCGGCCTGGCACCTGATGACTACAAAACCGATACTTCTCAGACGAAGTCGGGCGGGCGCCCAATTCAAGAGAATGTATTGGCGATCGCAGGTTCAACAAATAGCTAGACGAAGAGAATCGCAGGTGTCCGTCGGCCTGAAAACAACATGGAATGTGGAGTACACATCTGGCTGAATGGATAAATATAAGAGGAATAGACCGATGCAAAATCAAAAAAAACTTAAAACTTTAGCTTTCATTGGTGGTATCTGGCTGATGCTCATTCTGCTGAACAATATAACTTCGAACGCCGTTACACAGACGATTCCATACAGCGAATTTCTGAAACTTGCCCGGGAAGGAAAAGTCTCAGAGGTAGCGGTATCCGACAATATTATCCGGGGCAAAATGTTTACCGAAAACACCACATCAGAGCAAGGTCAACCCTTTCAAACTGTACGGGTGGACGGCCAGATATCCGACATTCTCGATCAAAACGGTATTGAGTATACAGGCAGAGTTCAGTCGACATTTTTACCAACGCTTCTGTCCTGGACAGTCCCGATACTGCTCTTGGTCGGCATCTGGTACTTTATAATGAAGCGGTTTCAAAGACAGCAAGGCGGATTTATGACGCTCGGCAAAAACAAGGCCAAGATATATATGGATGATGACGTTCAGGTTCGCTTTGATGACGCCGCCGGCGTCGACGAAGCCAAACAGGAATTGGTGGAGATTATCGATTTTTTAAAAGAGCCTGAACGGTTTACGCGAATCGGTGGTCAAATTCCACGTGGTATTTTGCTGGTGGGCCCGCCAGGCACCGGCAAAACATTGTTGGCCAAAGCAGTGGCTGGAGAAAGTGAGGTGCCATTTTATAGCCTCAGCGGCTCCGAGTTCGTCGAGATGTTTGTCGGCTTAGGCGCAGCGCGGGTCAGAGACCTTTTTAAACAGGCCAAAGACAATGCACCCTGCATCATTTTTATCGATGAACTTGATGCCCTTGGCAAGGCAAGGGGGTACGGTACAGTCGGTGGGCACGACGAACGCGAGCAGACGCTCAATCAGCTTCTGGTGGAATTGGATGGTTTTGACCCCAATATGGGCGTTATTTTAATGGCCGCCACGAATCGCCCGGAAATACTTGATCCGGCTTTACTCAGACCCGGCCGTTTTGACCGCCAGATATTGGTTGATCGACCGGATAAGATTGGAAGGGCGGAAATACTGAAGGTTCACTTGAAAAAGGTCACGGCTACAAAAAACTTGGATGTGGACACACTGGCAGGAATGACCGCCGGTATGGTAGGCGCCGATCTTGCCAATCTGGTGAATGAAGCTGCCCTGCTATCGGTCAGAAGAAATAAAATGGAAGTCGGCATGGCCGAGTTTGAAGAAGCCATCGAGCGCGTTGTTGCCGGTCTTGAAAAAAAGAACCGTTTGATCAATCCGAAGGAGAAGGAAATTGTTGCCTATCATGAGCTTGGTCATGCAATTATCGCCATGACGCTGCCGGAAACGGATCCTGTTCAAAAGATTTCCATTATACCGCGCGGTATAGCCGCTCTCGGGTACACCATGCAGGTCCCTACTGAAGATCGCTTTCTGATGCGGCGCACAGAATTACTCACTCGAATCGCCACGCTGCTCGGAGGCCGGGCTGCTGAGGAAATATTTTTTGATGACATTTCCACCGGAGCGCACAATGACCTTTCGCGCGCAACCGATATTGCGCGCAGCATGGTCAAAGAATACGGTATGTCTCGAGCGCTGGGGCAGGTGTACTTTGCCCATGACAACCCAAATCCTTTTATGCCTCAACAACCAAGCGGCGGTACAAATTACAGTGAAACGACGGCCAATCTGATTGACAAAGAAATACGAAGCATCATTGATGAGCAGTACGAGAGGGTCTTAGAGATCCTGAGGTCTAAAAAAGATATTATCCATTGGGCCGCTGCAAAATTGCTTGAAGATGAGATCATAGAGGGCGAAGCGCTCAGAGAACTGTCGGAAGCTATCTCTCAGGATTCGGCGCCAACAGGGCAGGCCGGCGATTCAGACACCCGTCACGCGATTGCCGCTTAAGGTTGTAACCGATTTTGATAATGGTTTCGCTTGGGCACCTTTTCATGGGGGTCACGTGCAGCATGTTTGAAGGCGTTTTAATGGGCTATTGAGCTGTGCGTGGCCCTAATTTTTGGAGCGGCTATTCTGGCGCGTCTTGAGGGTGACAATTTGGATGGCGACCTCAAAGTGGGTAAGATGCGGGGGCGATGATTTTCCTGTCGCAACGACCGAAAAGACCTACTCGACGACTGCGCCCACTTTCTGAGATGCATCGGCGACCTCACCCGCAGCCGATCTGTTCAGATCAAATCCAACGGTCCAGACTTTGACCTTGCCGGTTGTGGTGGAGTATGTTTGAAATCGCAGATTTCCACTTTCGGTAAGGTAATGATAGTCAAAGTTGGTTGAATGAATACCCAGTGTCTCAACAACGTAGGGCTGCCAGCTGATACCATTATTATGGCTGCGGTGCAGCTTATTATGCCCGTCAACGGCTGTAACGACGCCGTTTGCATCTGTCAGAATTCTGGCTGGAATAGCTTCAAAGGGTAATTTTAGCGGAGCCGACCAACCGATTTCCGGACGCCAGGTTGACCACCAGGCCGAGTCGTTGCTGTTATCCGCAAAAGACACCGCCGGGTGTCCTTCTGAGGTCGCTCCGACATAACTGGTATACCATAAATTCCCGGCGTTACCCGTCCAGTCGGGCCCCACAACAACATCCGCGCTGGCCAGCGTAATCGGCAAGGTTTCATACGGCGACCCATCCGCACGCTTAAAGGTATCGCCACCGTCATCCGACAAGGCGTACAGGACGTGGGTATGATAGCCCGATGATCCGTTGCCGTCATCCACCACCCAGGTAATGTGCATGCGATTGTTGCGGTCAAAAAAAATGCGCTGCCGATAGGGTTGATAAGCTGTGCCGTCTGCCCCGGAATTATTCCAAAAAAACGTTTTGATGGCATGCGCGTAATCTGTACCGCCCAGCATGACCCAGGTCCTGGCGTCGGCATCATAGCGTGCGATGGCTGCGGCCATGATGCCGGGCGACCATCCGGTATCAAATTTTATGCGATGGCGAAAAGCAACATAAAGAACGCCATTTAAGTCCCGCGCAAACGACGGATACGTTATCCAGTTTCCCGGGATGGTTCGCGACTTCTCGCTACCGACAAAAGAAAAGGAAGAGATATCTTCCGGTTTATCGGATACGACATATTGCCAGGCGTATTCGTAGTAAGGATTGCCCGTTTTGGGATGATTAAACGGAGAATGATGCATGTTGCCGGCGACATGAATGTACCCGTTGCGGTCTATGCCCACAGACGCACCATTGTACCAGGCGGCCGGATCGGTCTCTTCAAAGATAACGCTTTTGGTGATGGATCCATCTGCTGACTTTTTGACAATCAGCGTCTTTAATTGCCGGTTGACATAAACGTAGTAGATGGCATCATTGTAGGTGGCCACCGGCGTTTGCCAATCGCTGCCGGTGACCTTGGAAGCATCATTGAATTCAAATTCTTTGGTTATGGTGACGGTTTCCGGTGACTGTTGCCCCCATGCCGTCATTGCATATATACACAGAGCCACCGGAACCGCCACCAAAGCGGGATAAGATCGCCGCATGATCGATCTCCTTCTTACCACCTCCGACTTTGATCCGTCTGGACTTGTGGATCCTTAGCCTCAAAACGCCCCCGAATATCGGCTAGATCCATCAAGTGAAAAACGGATTCATTGGTGGCAAAGGATGCAACTGCAAAATAGGTACCAAATGGGAATTTCATTTCACCCTGACTCGAAAGCCGGTTTGCGGGGGGGCCATCGTTTCATTTGAAATTTAAAACCTGTGTTTAATCACCTCCTTAGATCTTTTTGAATTTCCAGGCGCATCAATCGGTTTGTTTTTGGCTGAAATTCAAGATGCCGGGATTTTCATGGCGCCACTGAGTTGGTGTACGATAAATTATAACTGTGCGTATACAGAATTATAAATATGAAGGATCACTGCCGTTTGGCATCAAATAAGCGCATTATTGTTTGGCCGGCAAAACCTGTTCTTTGTAAATTCGGTTCGCTGTTTGTTTTATAATGTTGCTAAATTTTATATTTTTAGTGTAATATTCAGAATGACAGGCCCTATCTGTATGGTGAGATTGATTGTCGAAAAAAGTGTGGGTCTGCTTCGTCGTATTCAATATGCTGTTCACCCATTCAAGCCGTCATTTAAATAATTTGGAGGAGGTAAAACGATGGAAGCTTATTGCGTAAAGTGTAAAGCCAAGCGAGAAATGAAAGACCCTAAGGCAATCACAATGAAAAATGGAAGGCCTGCAACCCAGGGCGTTTGTCCAACATGCGGCACGAAGATGTTCAGGATCGGCAAGGCCAAATAAACCTGCCGGTTTGACATTTTTTTGCTGCCCTGGGTTGCGCCAGAGGCAGAAAACCGTCCCTGTTTGGCGCGGTAAAACCGTAACCGTTTTACCGCGCCGGATAGGCGCTCCCCGCCCCCCCTTCATCGAACCTTTGTGTATCATGAAAATCCAAACTAGATCCGAGGCCAAAAAGACATTGATTTAAAAGGAGGATTACCCGATGGCTGCGTACCTGATTGCCAGAGTGAACGTCACTGACTGGGACAAGTATAATGAATATGTAAAGGTGACACCGGATATCATCGCCCAATATGGGGGCCGTTTTATTGTTCGCGGGGGTGAAACCGTCACCCTCGAAGGTCCTGAGGAAAAGTGGCGCATCGTTGTGGTTGAGTTTCCTGATCTTGCCAAAGCAGAAGAATTTTATCATTCGCCGGAATATGCGACCGCCAGAAATATTCGGGCGGGCGCCGCCGAGGGTCAATTTGTCGCCGTTTCAGGCGTTGAATAGATTCTGATGACAATCAAAGCATTAAACATTCGCAATGTCCGGCCGGAAGAACTGCCGTTATTATTGGCATTAAATCAAGCCAATTTACCGCATGTTGGTTCAATTTCGTTGCGCGAAATGCGACATCTTCATAACCAGGCCGTCTATTTCCGGGTGGCGGAATTAAACGGCCAGGCCAGTGGGTTTTTAATTGCTTTTGAGCCCCGGGCCGATTATGGCAGTCTCAATTTTTTATGGTTCAAAAAGCGCTACCCCAATTTTGTATATATTGATCGCATTGTCATTGCTGCTGAAGCCCGCCGAAATGGTATTGCTTTAGCTCTGTACCGGAATCTTGAAGATTTCGCCGCGCAACGGCATATCCCCCAGATGACGTGTGAGTATAATTTAAGACCGCCAAATGAAATATCGCGACAATTTCACCAAAAATATGGTTTTAAAGAAGTGGGGACCCAGGAAACCGAAAAGGGCAAAAAAACAGTATCGCTCCAGATCAAAGAGGTTTCCAGGCAATAGCGGTGGCCAGATTCGGCGATCAGGACCGCCAGCAACCGTATATCGAGGAAAGCGCTGTTAATGAAAAGGACAATTTGATGCCTGTTGCTCGGATCAACCGCAAAGCCCTCGTCAGCCTGACGCAAGCGCTGATAAAGATAAACTCGGTAAATCCTTCACTCACAGCTGAAGGTATCGGTGAGGCACACATTTGTCGCTATATCGGAAATTATCTAGAAAAGCTGGAATTAACCGTACGCTATCAGAACATTCAAAAAGACAGAGTCAATGTCATTGGCATTTTAGCGGGTACCGGCGGCGGGCCAACCTTAATGCTCAACGGACATACGGATACCGTCAGCATTGACAATATGAGCGATGATCCCTTTGATGCCCGCCTGAAAGATGGCAAACTTTACGGCCGGGGAGCGCTGGACATGAAGGCCGGCGTCGCAGCGCAAATCATGGCGATTCAAACCCTGATCGAATCCGGCATCAAACTAAAAGGCGATGTGATCCTGGCCCTGGTGGCCGATGAAGAATATGCCAGCATCGGAACCGAAGCCGTTGTCGCCGAATATGGTGCCGATGCAGCGATTATCTGCGAACCGACGGACCTGCACATCGTCATCGCCCATAAAGGTTTTGCCTGGATTAGGATAGAGATTTTCGGTCACGCCGCCCACGGCAGTTCACCGCACCGGGGAATCGATGCCATTGTCAAAGCCGGCCATCTTCTGACGGCGATTGAACAGTACGCAAAAAAAGAGCTCATCCGCAAGACACATCCATTGCTGGGCTCTCCGTCCATTCACGCCTCTTTGATAAAGGGCGGAACCGAATTGAGCACCTACCCGGATTACTGCAAAGTTGAGCTGGAAAGACGCAACCTGCCCGGCGAAGACCGCAAAATGATTACCCGGGAAATTCAAGGCTTGCTGCGGGACATCCAATCCCGCGATAGTCAGTTCAAAGCCGATTTAGATGTGTTTTTCTTTCGACCGGCATTTGAAATTTCCCCCGACCAGCCCATCGTTCAGGGCGTCCAGCGGGCTTTCGAATCAACTTGCAACCGAACCCCT